>SXHP01000242.1 GCA_005773165.1 Sphingomonadales bacterium
CGATGCTCCTCGCCGCCGCTTCGCCGAAGACGAAGCATTCGAGCAGCGAGTTGGAGGCGAGGCAGTTCGCGCCGTGGAGCCCCGACTGGGTGCACTCGCCCGCGGCATAGAGGCCGGGCAGGTCGGTGCGGCCGTCGCGGTCCACCACGACGCCGCCGCAGGTGTAATGCTGCGCGGGGACGACCGGGATCGGCTGCACCGTCATGTCGATGCCGAGGCCGAGCAGCTTTTCATGGATGTTGGGGAAGTGCCCCCGGACGAAGTCGGCCGGCTGATGGCTGATGTCGAGGTGGACATAGTCGAGCCCGTCGCGCTTGATCTCCGCGTCGATCGCGCGCGCGACGACGTCGCGGGGGGCGAGCTCGGCGCGCGGGTCGACGTCGGGCATGAAGCGATGCCCGGTCCGGGGATTGCACAGCCGCCCGCCCTCGCCGCGAACCGCCTCGGTGATCAGGAAGTTCTTGACGTCGAGATTGTAGAGGCAGGTCGGGTGAAACTGCATGAACTCCATGTTCGACACCCGCGCCCCCGCGCGCCACGCCATCGCGATGCCGTCGCCGGTCGCGCCGCGCGGGGCGGTGGAGAAGAGATAGGTGCGCCCCGCGCCGCCGGTCGCGAGGATCGTCGCGCGCGCGGTATACAGGCTGACCCCGCCGGTGCGCTTGTCGACCGCATAGACGCCCCAGACGTTGCCCGCGCCCGAATAGCGCGCTTCATGGCGCGAGGTCGCGAGGTCGATCGCGACCTGATCGGGGACCAGGGTGATGTTGGGGTGCGCCTCCGCGGCGCGCTGCAGCGCCTCCTGCACCGCCCAGCCGGTCGCGTCGGCGACGTGGACGATGCGGCGGTGCGAGTGGCCGCCTTCGCGCGTGAGGTGCAGCGCGTCACCCTCGGTCGCGAAAGGCACGCCGAGCTGCTGCAAGCGCGCGATCGCGGCGGGGGCGTGCTCGACGACGAATTCGACGATTGCGCGGTCGTTCAGCCCTGCGCCCGCGACCATCGTGTCCTCGACATGGTTGTCGAACGTGTCGCCGGGTTCGAGCACCGCGGCGATCCCGCCTTGCGCCCAGGCGGTCGAGCCCTCGTCGAGCGCGCCCTTGGCGAGCACGGTGACGCGAAAGCGGTCGGCGAGGTTGAGCGCCGCGGTGAGCCCCGCCGCGCCCGAACCGATGATGAGGACGTCGGCGGCGAGCGGGGCGGTCGGGGGCGCGGTCATCGGCGCTTCATGCGGGGCGCGCGCGGCCAGCGCAATCGCCCGCGCGCCGCTTGCCCGTTGCATGGCTCCGCCCGCCTTGCCAATAAGCGCTGCGGAAAGAGGGAGCGGCCGGCATGCGGGGACAGATTTTGGGGGTGGACGCGCGGACCGGAGACGGACTCGTCGCGGGCGACGACGGCCGCCGCTATACCTTTCGGCCCGAAGACTGGGCCAATCAGGGCCAGCCCGCGATCGGGCTGAAGGTCGATTTCGACACGGAGGACCTGCGCGCCCGGAGCATCTTTCCGCTGCCCGGGCAGGTTCCGGCGCGACAGGCACCCGCCCCGGCCGCGGTCGTCAGCGACCGCAACAAGCTGGTGGCGGCGCTGCTCGCCTTCTTCATCGGCGTGCTGGGCGTTCACCGCTTCTATCTGGGGCGGACGGGATCGGGCATCGTCATGCTGGTGCTCAGCATCACCGTGGTCGGCCTGCTGCTGACGGTGCCGTGGTCGATCATCGACATGATCCGCTATCTCGTCATGTCCGACGAGGAGTTCGCCGCGCGGTACGCGCGCCGCTAAGGCATCGTGCGTTGCACATGAACGGGCAGGGTGACCTCCGCGCACCGCACGTTGCTTGGGTCAGGCGTTCGCCGCGCGGGTGAGGCTGAGGAAGACGTCTTCCAGATCGGGCTCGCGGGTCGAGACGTCGACGATGCCGAAGCCCGCCTCCTGCACCGCGTCGAGCACTTCGCCCGCGTTGACGCGGTCCTTGGCGTAGGTGATCTCCAGCGTCCGCGCGCCCTTGAGCACGATCTTGTGGAAGCAGGCGTTTGCGGGAACCTCGCCCACGTCGCGGTCGACGGTGACCGCGACGACCTTCTCCTGCGCCTTGCCGACGAGCTCGCGGGTCGGCTCGTTGGCGATCAGGCGGCCATGGTTGATGATCGCAATGCGGTCGCAAAGCGTTTCGGCTTCTTCGAGATAATGGGTGGTGAGGACCACGGTGACGCCCGAGGCGTTGAGCTCCTGGACGTAGGACCAGAGTTGCTGGCGCAGTTCGATGTCGACGCCTGCGGTCGGCTCGTCGAGGACGAGGACGGGGGGCGAATGAACCATCGCCTTGGCGACCATCAGGCGGCGCTTCATGCCGCCTGACAGCGTGCGGGCATAGGCGTCGGCCTTGTCCTCGAGATGGACCGCGCGGAGCAGTTCGCGGCTGCGGCGCTCGGCCTTGGGAACGCCGTAGAGACCCGCCTGAATCTCCAGCGTTTCGACGGGGGTGAAGAAGGGGTCGAACAGGATCTCCTGGTTGACGATGCCGATCGACGCCTTGGCGTTGCGCGGGTGCTGGTCGATGTCGAAGCCCCAGATCGAGGCGCGGCCGCTGGTCTTGTTGACGAGTCCCGCGAGAATGTTGATCAGCGTCGACTTGCCCGCGCCGTTGGGACCGAGCAGCCCGAAGATCGAGCCTTGCGGCACATCGAAGGTGACGCCGTCGAGCGCGCGCTTGCCCCCGGCGTAGGTCTTGCAGATGGTGTCGATCGAAATGGCGGCCTGGGTCATGCGGGGTGAGATACGCCTGCCGGAGCTTGGCGCAACCTATTCCTCCCCGTTCCGGGGAGGATTGAAGGGCCGTCAAGCGCTTGCTATCGCTTCCCCATGCACCCGCCGCTCGAAACCGTTCGCGTCACCCACGCCCGCGTCGCCTGCGACGGCGCGACCGATATCCCGGGCGGCGCGGCGCTCGGGCATCCGCGGGTGTGGCTGCAGATCGACGAGCACGGCTATGTCGATTGCGGCTATTGCGACCGGCGGTTCATCCTTGCGGGCGGAGCCGCGGACGGTGCGGATCAGTCCATGCTGCCCGACATAGCCGAGGGCGCGAGCCGCTAGCGCTCAGGCCTCGCCGCGCTATATCGGCGCGCATGACCTATGCCGATCCGCGCGCGTTCCTGTACCGCGACACCCTAGACCCCGCCGCCGCGCAGGCGTTGACCGCGCAGGCGCTCGCCAAGGCGGACGACGGTGAATTGTACCTGCAATACCGCAAGGCGGAGGCGTTCGGGTTCGATGACGGGCGGCTGAAGACCGCGAGCTACGACACCAATGCGGGGTTCGGTCTGCGTGCGGTGTCGGGCGAGACCACCGCCTTCGCGCACGCCAACGAGTTGTCCGAAGCCGCGATAAAGCGCGCGGCGGAGACGATGGCGCTGATCGATTCCTCGGCGTCGCCCAAGGCCCAGCCGCCGCAGGGCAACAACCGCCACCTCTACACCGACGCCGATCCGCTCGACCTGGTGCCCTTCGCCGACAAGGTGAATCTGTGCCAGACGATCGACGCCGCGGCGCGCGCGCGCGATCCGCGGGTGGTGCAGGTGTCGGTGGGGCTCTCAGGCACGTGGAGCGTCGTCGAGATCGTCCGCGCCGACGGCTTCGTCGCGACCGACGTACGGCCGCTGGTGCGCCTCAACATCCAGATCGTCGTTGAGCAGAGCGGCCGTCGCGAGACGGGGACGTTCGGGATCGGCGGGCGCTATCTCTACGACCGGCTGATGGACGATGCCGTATGGAACCGCGGCGTCGACGAGGCGCTGGCGCAGGCCTTGGTCAATCTGGAGTCGGTTGCGGCGCCCGCGGGCGAGATGACCGTGCTGCTCGGGCCCGGCTGGCCCGGCGTGCTGCTTCACGAGGCGCTCGGGCACGGGC
>SXHP01000243.1 GCA_005773165.1 Sphingomonadales bacterium
CAGTTCGACAAGGTCGAGATGGTCTCGATCGTCGCACCCGACGCCTCCGACGCCGAGCATGAGCGGATGACGCGCTGTGCGGAAGGCATCCTCGAAGCGCTCGAACTGCCCTATCGCCGCATGCTGCTGTGCGCCGGCGACATGGGCTTCACCGCGCGCCGCACCTTCGATCTGGAGGTCTGGTTACCCGGCCAGGCGCAGTATCGCGAGAGTTCGAGCTGCTCCACCTGCGGCGACTTCCAGGCGCGCCGAATGAACGCGCGCTTTCGGCCAGATGGGGGCAAGCCGCAATACGTCCAGACCCTCAACGGCTCGGGCCTGGCGGTCGGCCGCACGCTGGGCGCGGTGGTCGAGAACTACCAGCAGGAGGACGGCTCGGTCGCGGTCCCGGCGGCGCTCCAGCCGTATCTCGGCGGCCTCGAACGGCTGACCGCCCGCTGATGCGCATCCTGCTCACCAACGACGACGGCTACCATGCGCCAGGGCTCAAGGTGCTGGAAGGGATCGCCGCGACCTTGTCCGACGATGTGTGGATCGTCGCGCCCTCGGAGGAGCAGTCCGGCACCGATCGGGCGCTCACGCTCACCCGTCCGATCCGCGTCCGCCGCCACGGCGACAAGCGCTTCGCGGTCGCGGGCACCCCGACCGACGCGGTGATGATGGCGCTGGGCGAGCTGATGCGCGACTGCAAGCCCGACCTGATCCTGTCGGGGGTCAACCGGGGCGGCAATCTGGGAGAGGACGTGCTCTATTCCGGCACCGTCTCCGCTGCGGCCGAGGGCGCGCTCGCGGGCGTGCGCGCGATTGCGCTCAGTCAGCGTTATCCGGACGGGGACCGCGCCGCGGTGTCCTTTTCCGCGGCGGAGGCCTGGGGCGAACGGGTGCTGCGCCCGCTCCTCGACGCTCCCCTCGCCCGGCGCACGTTGGTCAACGTCAACTTCCCGCCCGTCTCGCCCGATGCGGTCAGCGGCGTACGCGTCGTCCGACAGGGCCTGCGCGATTACGGCCGTGTCCGCATGGACCGCCGCGACGACCCCCGCGGCTTTCCCTATTACTGGCTCGCGATGGACAGCGTCGCGGCGACCGCCGACGCGGACACCGATCTGGGCGCGGCGTGCGACGACCGGATCACCGTCACGCCGCTCCACCTCGACCTGACGCACGACGCATCGCTGGCGATGCTCGCGGACGTGTACAGGAAGGCGTGACGATGCGGCGGTTCGGAGCGGCCCCGATGCTCGGAACGATGCTGGCGCTGACCGCGTGCATCCCCAGCCTCGACGCCGCTCCTCCGCCCGCGCCCGTTATACGCGAAGCCGCCCAAGCGCCCGATCCGCAGCCGCAAGCGGAGGCGCGGACCCCGGTCGTGCTCCCCGCGCCGCGTCCGGCCTGGGAGGCGCGGCCCGTCACCGCCGACGCGCGCACGATCGCCGACGGCAGCTATGTCGCCGCGCCGGGCGATACGCTTAACCGGATCGCCGATCGGACCGGCGCGTCCGCCGACACGATCGCACGCGCCAACGGTCTCGCCCCCCCCTATGCGATCCGCGTTGGACAGCGGTTGCGCGTTCCCGGCGGGCGCTATCATCTGATCCGCGACGGCCAGACGGGAATCGCGATCGCGCGCGCTTACGGGGTCGCATGGTCGCGGATCGTCACCGCGAACGCGCTCGCCGAACCCTACACCCTGCGGGTCGGCCAGCGGCTCGCCATTCCCCTCCCCGCGGCGGGGGCCAGCCGCGCCGCCGAGCGCGCCGCCGCCTTCACCCTCGACGTTGAGGATCTGGTGACCGGCGAGCAGCCTGCCGAAGTCGCGAGCGCGCCCAAGCCGCCGCCGACCGCCAACCCGCGCCGGATCCTTCCCGCGACCACGCCGATCGTGCCGCCCGCGCGCCTCGCCAGCAACTTCGCCTGGCCGGTCGAGGGCCGCGTCGTGAAGCGCTTCGGCGCAGGCGCGAGCGGCGAGCGGAGCGACGGCATCAAGATCGCGGTGCCGGTGCAGACACCGGTCAAGGCGGCCGCAGACGGGGTCGTCGCTTATGTCGGGGACGGCATCGCGGCGTTAGGCGGGCTCGTCATCGTCAAGCACGGCGACGGCTGGGCGAGCGTCTACGGCCACGCTGCCAAGCTCCTCGTCCGCCGCGGGCAGAGCGTCAAGCGCGGCCAGACGATCGCGCTCTCGGGCGACACGGGCTTCGCCGACCGGCCCGAGCTCCATTTCGAGCTCCGCCGCGGCCGCGCAGCGGTCGACCCGTTAGGGCAGCTGCCGCGGACCTGAGCTTCCGGGCACGCTGAAGTCGTTCGGGTCTTCGGGCGGCGCGTGCTCCGGCTGCGATCGCGCATGCGGCGTGTCGTGCGCGCGATCGATCTCGCCCTGCAAGACTTCGTCTTCGCGGCTGTACTGCTGCCCCGAATAGCCGTCATTCTTGTCGAACGCGTTCTGCGGGGCGGACCGGTCATGGTCCACCCACGCCTTGTCTTCGCCGCCCGGCCGCTGATCATCGCTCATGGCTGTCTCCCTTGCTCAGGCTGAACGCCCGACGACGCGAGAGGAGCCGCGACCTTCCACCTTGCACCGATGAGATCAGGTCGGGGCAGGCAGCGGCGGCCCCACCCGAACCGCGCCGGTCGGTCCTCCCCGAGCATGATCACGGGGAGGACCGGAGAGATCACCAGACCTTGATGCGCTCCTCTGGCGACAAATAGTATTTCTGCCCCGGCTTGACGTCGAACGCGGCATACCACGGATCGAGGTTGCGGACGACATAGGCGCGCCAATTGCCCGGCGTGTGCGGGTCGGTGGTCAGCTGCTGACGGACCGCCGCCTCGCGCGCCTTGGTCTGCCACACCTGCCCGAAGCCGAGGAAGAAGCGCTGGTCCCCGGTGAAGCCGCCGAGCACCGGGGCGGGCTTGCCGCCCAGCGAGAGCTTGTATGCGTCATAGGCGATCGTCGCGCCCGCGAGGTCCGCGATATTCTCGCCCAGCGTCAGCTCGCCGTTCACCTTGGCCCCCGGCAGCGGCTCGTACGCCGCATATTGGGCGACGACCTTGTCGGTGTAGGTCTTGAACCGCTCGACATCCTGCGGCGTCCACCATTCGGAGAAATTGCCCTTGGGGTCGAACTTGCGGCCCTGGTCGTCGAAGTGGTGGCTGATCTCGTGGCCGA
>SXHP01000244.1 GCA_005773165.1 Sphingomonadales bacterium
CAACCAGCTGCGCGGTCGTTCGGGGCGTCAGGGCGATCCGGGGCTCAGCCGCTTCTACCTCAGCCTCGACGACGACCTGCTCCGCATCTTCGGACCCGACACTTTGTTCGCACGAATGATGCGGTCGAACATCGAGGACGGCGAGGCGATCGGCTCCAAGTGGCTGACCAAGGCGATCGAGACCGCGCAGAAGAAGGTCGAAGCGCGCAACTACGACATCCGCAAGCAGGTCGTCGAATATGACGACGTGATGAACGATCAGCGCAAGGTCGTATACGAGCAGCGCGCGGACATCATGGACGCCGAGACCGTCGGCGAGATGGTCGCCGACATGCGCGCGGAGACGGTCAACGGGATTGTCGGCGAAGCCTGTCCGCCGAACAGCTATCCCGAGCAATGGCAGGTGGAGCGGATGAAGGAGAAGCTCGCCGAGCTGCTCAACCTTGAGCCGCCCGTCGACGAGTGGCTTCAGGAGGAGGCGATCGATCCGGAGATGGTGGAGGAGCGGGTCCGCGCGGCCGCCGACGCCGCGATCGAGGCGAAAGCCGGCGAGCTGGAGCCCGACACCTGGATCCAGATCGAAAAGTCGATCCTGCTTCAGAACCTGGACCATCACTGGAAGGAGCATCTGGCGACGCTCGACGCGCTGCGCCAGGTCGTCCATCTGCGCGCCTATGCGCAGAAGACGCCGATCAACGAGTATAAGCAGGAGGCGTTCAGCCTGTTCCAGCGAATGCTCGACAACATCCGCGAAGACGTCACCCGGACGATCGCGCATGCCCGCTTTCAGTTCCAGCCGCCGCCCGAGCTGCCCGAACTGCCCGATTTCATCACCACGCACTTCGACCCGTTCACCGGCGAGGACAATTCGCGCGACATCGACGCGGGCACGCGCGGCCTGATCCAGACGCAGCTCCCGCCTCTGCATATCGCGCCTCCGCAAGCGGCCGATCTGGGCGAGGATCCGGCGGACTGGGCCGGGCGGGTGAGCCGCAACGAGCCTTGCCCATGCGGGTCGGGGCGCAAGTACAAGCACTGCCACGGGGCGGTGTAGGCTTCCTCTCCCGTTGGGAGAGGGAGGGAGCCGCCGAAGGCGGCGGAAGGGTGAGGGTGACCGCAGCGTATTGCACTCGCCCTTACCCCGCGCCTGCTTCGCAGGCTTGCCCCTCTCCCGATCGGAGGGGGTCAAAGAAAAGGCCGGACCGCCCGTCGGCGATCCGGCCTCTCCGTTACGTTCCGGCGCAGCGCTTAGCGGCGTTCCTGCCCCGGCAGCACCACGGTCGGTCCGATCGAGTCGACGACCGCCCGCGCGTTGAACGCGCGCAGGTTGTCGCGCGGGATCGGGCCCCGACGCATCACGATCTCCGCGGTCGCTTCGTAGCGGTCGATGGTGCGGACGTCGAAGTCGTTGAACCCGCCGAAGCCGCCCCAGCCGCCCCAGCCAAGGCCGCCGCCGAACCGCCGCCAGCCGTACCCGCGGCCATAGAAGTTCCACGACGGACCCCAATAGCCGCCGCCGATCCCGCCCCAACCGAGGCCGCCTCCACCCCAACCCAGCCCGGGCGTGGTGTAGGTCCGCGACTGCAGATCGGTGTCGCGCTGCGCCATCAGGAAATAATCATAGCCCTGCTGCAGCGTCAGTTCGGCCGCACGGAACAGCAGATAACGCTCGACCGTGTCGCGCGACGTCACGCTGTTGCCCGCGAAGCTGACCAGGAAGCGATCGGGCTCGACCTGCCGCTCGCTGAAGCCCGTGCGGCTGAAGCCCTGCCCGGTGGCGGGGCGATAGGTAGTCTCGGTCGCGCATCCGGCGACCACCAGGGTGCTCGATGCGAGCGCGGCGAGCACGGCCTTGCGACCAAAGTTCATCATCTCATCCTACTCCGTTCGCGGCGGCTGCGGCGAAACCGATTCGCGCGGTAACCGATTGAATTGGAACGAGCGATGAACAGGTTCGATCCCGCGACGAACCGGTCATTCGCCCAGCATGTGAAGGGCCAGGGTCCGCCGGTGCGGGCGCCGGCGGTGCTCGAACAGATAGATACCCTGCCATGTGCCCAGCGCAAGGCCGCCGTCCGCCACGGGAATAGACAGCGACACTTGCGTCAGCGCGGTTCGCAGGTGCGCCGGCATGTCGTCCGGGCCTTCGTCATCGTGCGCGTAGACGTCGCTCTCCGGCGCGATCCGCGCGAAATACGCCTCGAGATCGGACCGGACCTCGCGCGCCGCATTCTCCTGAATCAGCAAGGAGGCGGAGGTATGGCGGCAGAAGAGCGTCAGCAGCCCGTCGCGCATCCCCTGGTCCGCGACCCAGCGTACGACGCGGTCGGTGACCTCGATCAGGCCCTGCCGGGATGTGTCGATGACGATCTGTCCGCTGGCCTGGCGCATCGCATGCTGCTTTCGGGCTGACGGACGGTGGCTCCCTGAGTTGGATTCGAACCAACGACCAAGTGATTAACAGTCACCTACTCTACCGCTGAGCTATCAGGGAATGACGCCGTGCGCGGGTCTATACCGTGGGGAAATCGGGATGCAAGCCCTTCGTAGAACCGGTGCTTGGCCGTCCTCCCGTCGTCGCCCCGGCCTTGGGCCGGGGCCCCGCTTCTTCTTCTGGTCTCGAACGCGCGCCGCGGCAAAGCCGGGTCGTCGGTCGTGGCGTGCGCCACGCCGGCCGCGCTTGCGCGAGTCTTGGCGCAGCGTGCGCCAAGCCGCGCTGCGCGTTATGCGATGAATTGCTCCATGGTGATCCGGTCGTCGAGCGCATGCTCCGGATCGAACAGCAAGGTCAGCTCCCGCGCCCGGTCCATGCAAACCTCGACCATCGCCACGTCGCGGATCTCGCGCTGGTCCGCGACCGCGGACACCGGGCGCTTGGCCGGATCGAGCACGCGCAACCCGATCCGCGCCTTGTCGGGCAGGATCGCACCGCGCCACCGACGAGGGCGGAAGGGGCTGATCGGGGTGAGCGCGAGAAGTGCGGAGCCGAGCGGCAGGATCGGACCCTGCGCCGATAGATGGTAGGCGGTCGAGCCCGCGGGCGTCGCGATCAGAATGCCGTCGCACGCCAGTTCGCTCATCACCACGCGGTCATTGACGCTCACTTCCAGCTTGGCGGTCTGACGCGTCTCGCGGAGCAGCGACACTTCGTTGATGGCGGGGAGCTGGTGGACGCGGCCGTCGATCCCGGTCGCGGTCATCTGCAAGGGCGTCACCTTGAACGGCTTGGCGCGGGCGAGCCGGTCGCTCAGCCCATGGTGCCGCCACTCGTTCATCAGAAACCCGACGGTGCCCAGGTTCATCCCGAACACGGGAACCGTCGGCTTGCGTCGTTCGAGCATCGCGTGGAGCGTCTGGAGCATGAAGCCGTCGCCGCCTAGCGCGATCACGACATCGGCCTCCTCGGCGTCGACCCAATCGAAGGCATCCGCCATCTCCGCCGCGGCTTGCTGCGCCGGGGGGGTGGGCGAGGCGAGCAGCGCCCGGCGTTCGTAGGTCATCCGCCGGTGACGCTCATGTGGCGTGACACCGCGGGACCTTCGCCCGTGCCGATGCGGAAATCGTGGGCGCGGGGCTTGCCCGCCAGCGCCGCGTCGATCGCGGCGTCGAGCGCCCCGACGCCGTCCCGGCGTAGCACGGCCTTGAGGTCGACCTGATCGTCGTGGCCCAGGCACATGTAGAGCTTGCCCTCCGTGGTCAGCCGAACCCGGTTGCACCCGTCGCAGAAATTGGCGGTGAGCGGGGAGATCAGCCCCAGCCGCGTCGCGGCACCGTCGACTCGCCAATAACGCGCCGGGCCGCCGGTCCGGTGCGAGTCGCGCAGCAGCCGGAAACGCGCCGCCAGCCGATCGAATACCTGGGTCAGCGGCAAGAAGCGGTCGAGGCGGTCTTCGTCGATCCGGCCGAGCGGCATGGTTTCGATCAGCGCGAGATCGTGGCCCTGGTCGACGCACCATTGCAGCATGTCGCCGAGCTCGTCCTCGTTGAGCCCCTTGAGCGCCACCGCGTTAATCTTCACCCGCAGCCCCGCGTCGCGCGCGGCCGCGATGCCGTCGAGCACTTGGGCCAGATCGCCGTGGCGGGTAATGAAGCGGAAGCGGTCGGGGTCGAGGCTGTCGAGGCTGACGTTGATCCGGCGCACCCCCGCATCCGCCAGCGCCGCCGCATGCTCGCGCAGCCGCGTGCCGTTGGTGGTCATCGTCAACTCGTCCAGGCCCGCGCCGACATGGCGCCCGAGCCGTGCGACGAGCTCGCCGACGTCGCGCCGGACCAGCGGCTCGCCGCCGGACAGGCGAATTTTGGTCACCCCGCGCGCGATGAAGCGTTCGGCGATGAGCGCGATCTCCTCCAGGCTCGCGAGCGCGTTACGCGGCAGAAAGGTCATCGCCTCCGCCATGCAATAGCGGCAGCGCAGGTCGCACCGGTCCGTCACCGAGATCCGAAGGTAGTGTATGGTCCGCCCGTGCGCGTCGATGAGGGCCGAACAGGACATGCACCGGACCTAAGCCGCGGCATGCCCCCCGACAAGGGCTTTGCGGGTGTTCCGTCGCGCGCGATCCTCCACTACGGATGCGCGGGTGATCCCGCCATCCGTTCTCGACAGTCCCGACCGGCGCGGCAGCCGGACCTCGCCGGGGATGAACGCCGCGCTGGCGTGGATCGACGCGAACGCCACGGACCATGCGATCCTGGTCGCCTTGTCGCGCTTCGACATCGTCAACGCCGCTTACGGTCGCAGCGCGGGCGATGCGTTGCTCGCCGCCGCAGAGCGCCGCATCCGCGCAGCTTCGACGCTGTCGCCGACCCTTGTGACGCGGGCCGGCGGCGCGAGCTTCATCGTCGCGGGCGACGGCGACGCGGCGTCGGCGACCGCCCGCATCGGAGAGGCGCTCGCACGGCCGTTCCCGGTGGGCGATGCGGTCGCGGTGGTCGGCGCCCGCTTCGGGGTCGCGCGGCGCGAGGCCGGTGACGACGCCGCGGCGCTGCTCGCCCGCGCCGCCGAAGCGCTGGTCGCGGTTCAGGCGAGCGACGGCGCGACCGTCCGGGTCGCCGATCCCGACGGCGTCGCTCCCGTTGCGGCGCTTGCGGTCGACCTCCACCGCGCGATGGAGCGCGACGAGATCGCGATCCTGTTTCAGCCGCAGGTTCGCATCGGCGCTCACGAATCCGACGATCGGGTGACCGGCGTCGAGGCGCTGGCGCGGTGGGATCACCCGACACTGGGGGCGCTTGGCGCGGGGCCGCTCTTCGCCGCCGCGGATCGCGCCGATCTGGGGCTGGCGCTATCCGATCACATCCAGCGGATCGCGCTTGCGGCTGCCGCCGCGTGGTCGCGATCGCTGGCGGGGCTCGATTTGTCGCTCAATGTCACCGCGGGCGATGTGGCGCGGGCGGGGTTCGCCGAGGCGCTCCTTCAGCGTGTCGCATCCAGCGGTTTCGAATATGACCGGCTGGTCGTCGAAATCACCGAAACCGCGTTGATCGACGATCTCCCAGCAGCGGCGGAGGCGTTGGCGACGCTCCGCGCGGCGGGTGTTCGGATCGCGATCGATGATTTCGGCGCAGGCTATTCGAGCTTCGCCTACCTCAAGGTCCTGCCGCTCGACCGGCTGAAGATCGACAAGTCGCTGACCTGCGACATCGCCGACTCGCGGCGCGGCCGCGCGGTGGTGCGGGGCGTCATCGCCATGGCCGATGCGCTCGGACTCGCCGTGATCGCGGAGGGCGTCGAGACGCGGGCGCAGCGCGACGTCCTCGCCGCCGAGCGTTGCGGCCATTATCAGGGATTCCTGTGCGCGGGCGCGTTGGACGTGACTGCGCTCGAACGATTGATGGAGACGCCATGATAATCCTGGCCGCAATGCTCGCCGCAGCCCCCGCGACTCCGCAGGCGAGCATCGCCGCGGCGATGACCGCAAGCGCGGAAGGCTGGAACACCGGCGACCTCGACCGCTTCCTGGCCGTCTACGCCGACGATGCGGTCTATGTCACAGGAAAGGGCCTGGTGCGCGGCAAGGCGGCGATCGCCGATCGGTACCGCGCAAGCTTCGCCAACGGCGCCAACATCCGCGGGCGGCTCTCCTTCCGCATGCTTGCGGACCGCCCTCTTGGCGCGACGCGCCACCTTCTGTTCGCACGATGGACCCTGACCGGCGGCAGGGAGACCGAGACGGGAATGACGACGCTGATCTTCGAGCGGCGCGGCGGTAACTGGCGGATTATCGCCGACCACAGCAGTTGAACGGAGCTTTCCGCCCCGGTTCGCCCGAACCAAATGGTTCGACTTCGCTCCGCACGAACGGTGGGGCGGCACACAAGCAAACGCCCGGATCGTTGCCGATCCGGGCGCCTGCGTGACGATCGCTCGTCAGCCCCCATTGTTTTCGCCCGCGCTCACGCCGCTTTATCGGCGGAGCTGCCGGCTAGTCCCCGAACCACGGCCTTTGCCTGTGTGCCAGTGCCGTTGCTGCTAGGCACTGGCCGGTTGCTTGTCACGGCCCTTGTTGCTCTTGGGCGACGAATGCGCCGCACCTGTGTCGCCCGGGCAACAATGGCGTCGGCAGGCGTCCGGTTGCCTCCGCCCGCCCCGCCGCCTACAGCCGGGCGCATGATCCTCTCACGCTATGAACGGATGATCGCCCGGCGTTATCTGCTGCCGGGCAAGGGGGAGGCGTTCATCCTCCTGGTCGCGGGGTTCAGCCTGGGCGCGGTGATGCTCGGCGTCGCGGCGCTGGTCATCGTGATGAGCGTGATGAACGGCTTTCGCGCCGAACTGTTCGACAAGATCACCGGGCTGAACGGCCACGCCGTGGTGCAGGGCGTCGGCGGGCGCCTGCCCGATTGGCGCGAGGTCGTGACGCAGGCCAAGGCGACTCCCGGCGTCACCTCGGCGGTTCCGCTCATCGAACAGCCGTTGATGTCGAGCTACAACGGCCGGGTCGAAGGCGTGCTGGTCCGCGGCATGCGGATCGAGGACATCCGCGGCAACGCTTCGATCGCGGCGGGGGTGCTGATGGGCGATCTGGCCAGCATCAAGCCGGGCAGCGGCCGCGTCGCGATCGGCAGCCGCTTGGCGGAGTCGCTCGGGGCGCAGCTCGGCAGCGAGGTGTCGCTGATCAGCCCGCAGGGGCAGACGACGCCGTTCGGATCGGTGCCGCGGATCGTCAACTACACCGTTGCGGCGATCTTCGAGATCGGCGTCTACGATTACGACAAGGCGTATGTCGTGATGCCGATCGAGGACGCGCAGACCCTGCTGCTGATGGGCGACGCCGCCGGAATGGTCGAGCTGGAGACGATCGACCCCGATCAGGTCGGACCCATTCTGGCGCCGCTCGCCGACAAGATCGGCGGCCGTGCGGTGATCGCCGACTGGCGGGGCATGAACGCGCAATTGTTCGAAGCGCTGGCGGTCGAGCGCGTCGCGATGTTCGTGGTGCTGTGCATCATCATCCTCGTCGCGGCGTTCAACATCGCTTCGTCGCTGATCATGCTGGTGCGCTCCAAGACGCGCGACAACGCGATCCTCAGGACCATGGGCGCGACGCGGACCGCGATGATGAAGATCTTCATGACCGTCGGATCGACCATCGGGGTGCTCGGCATCGTCGCCGGGCTGCTGCTCGGCACGGTGTTCCTGTTCTTTCGGCAGTCGGTGGTGAACTTCGTCCAGTTCGTCACCGGGCAGAACCTGTGGGATCCGCAGATCCGCTATCTGACCGAGCTGCCGTCCAAACCCGACCCGGTCGAAATCGTCGCGATCGTGTCCATCGCGTTGCTGCTGACCTTCCTCGCCACGCTGTACCCTGCGTGGAAGGCCGCGAACACCGATCCGGTGCAGGTCCTCAGATATGAATGAGCCGGTCCTCCAGACCCGCGGTCTGGCCCGCAGCTTCACCCAGGGCGGCGAGACGATCGAGGTCCTGCGCGGGGTCGACCTGCAGGTCGCGCCGGGCGAGATCGTCGCGCTGCTCGGCCCTTCGGGCTCGGGCAAGTCGACGTTGCTCCAGGCGGTCGGGCTGCTGGAGGGCGGCTTTTCCGGCTCGATCCGCATCGCGGGCGACGAGGCCGCGACGCTTGACGCACACGGGCGCACGCTGGTGCGCCGCGATCGGCTAGGCTTCGTCTACCAGTTCCACCACCTGCTGCCCGATTTCAACGCGGTCGAGAACGTCCTGCTGCCCCAGCTGATCCACGGAGCCGATCAGGCGACGGCGCAAACTCGCGCCGAGACGCTGCTCGCCGCGCTGGGCCTCGGACACCGTCTCACCCACCGTCCCGCGCAGCTGTCGGGCGGCGAGCAACAGCGGGTCGCGGTCGCCCGCGCGCTCGCCAACCGGCCTGCGCTGATCCTCGCCGACGAACCGACCG
>SXHP01000245.1 GCA_005773165.1 Sphingomonadales bacterium
GACGAGCCGACCGGCAACCTCGACACCAATCACGGCGAGGAGGTGATGCGAATGCTCCAGTCGCTGAACGCGCAAGGGTCGACGATCGTGATGGTCACTCACTCGCCCGCGCACGCCGACTATGCCAGCCGCGTCGTCAACATGCTCGACGGCCGCATCCTGCAGGAACGGCGGCGCGCGGCGTGATGATCGGGGCGCACCTCGCTTTCGCGCTGCGCCTCCTCGCGCGGCATCGCGCCAACGCCGCGATCACCATCGGCGGCCTGGCGCTCGGGCTGGCGGGGTGCCTGCTGATCCTGAGCTATGTCCGCTACGAGCGCAGCTACGACGCTTGGCTGCCCGACAGCGACCGCATCCACCAGGTTCAGGCCACCTGGCGCGAGCCCGGCCAGCCGGTCAGCCGCTCGCAGAACAGCCCGTTCCCTGTCCGCGATACGCTCGCCGGCGGCTTCCCGCAGATCGAGGCGATCAGCGTCATGCGCAACGGGCCGACCGTGACGATGCGCGACGGCCAGGCCATCTTCATCGACACCAGTTCGGTCCATCCGAGCTTCTTCGACATCTTTCGATTGCCCTTCGCCGCCGGATCGGCGGCGCGCGCGCTGCCCGACACCAACTCGATCGTCTTGACCGAGACGGAGGCGCGCCGGCAATTCGGAGCGATCGACGTGGTCGGCAGGACGATGAGCCTGGGCGCTGGCGAAGGTCGTCGCGATTATGTCGTCACCGGCGTGCTTGCGGACCTGCCGAAGAACTCGAGCCTGAAGCTCGGCATCCTCTTCCGCAACAATCCCGGCGAAGCCGCCGCCGTTCCGGCCAGATACACGGGCTGGGGCAACATGGGCCAGCAGCATTACGTCAAGCTGCGTGCAGGCGCCGACCCGGCGCAGATCAACGCCGCGCTGCCCGCCTGGGAGAAGCGGACCGTCGCGCCGCAGATCGTTGACGGCAAGGCGAGCAGCCAGGCCGACATCATGGACCTGAAGCTGACGCCGATCACCCGCGTGCATCTGGGCGAGGCGCAAGACGGAGCGCTGGTTCCCGGCGGCGACCCGCGCGCGCTCGCCACCTTCGTGATCGTGGCGCTGCTGACGCTCGGCATGGCGGTGATGAACTTCGTCAACCTGTCGACCGCACGCGCGACGCAGCGGGCGCGCGAGGTCGCGCTGCGCAAGGTGCTGGGCGCGACACGGGCGCAACTCATCGTTCAGATGCTGATCGAATCGCTGGCGGTCACCGCGTTCGCGTCGCTGCTTGCGTTGGCCACCGTCGAGCTCGCAACGCCCTGGATCGCGGAGGCGACGAGCGCGACGCTCAAGGTCCGCTACCTGGGCGAGAACGGGATGCTTCTTCCCGCCCTCGGGTTGTGGCTGGGGACGGGCCTGCTGGGCGGGCTCTACCCGGCGCTGTATCTCAGCGGCTTTCGCCCCGGCGAGGTGCTGCGCGCCAACAAGTCCGCGGTGGAGACGCCCGGAAGCGGGCGGTTGCGCGCCGGGCTCGTGGTGCTGCAGTTCGCAATCGCGATCGGGCTGATCGTCAGTACGATCGTGATCTATTCCCAAACGAGATATGTCGAAACGGTCGATCCCGGCTACCGACGCGACGGGCTGATTCAGATGGAGTCCGCTTGGCGGCTCGCAGGGGATCAGAGCGAATATGACGCCGCGCGTCGCGAATTGCTCGCGGTGCCGGGCGTGGTCGCGATCGGCCGAACCAACCTGGGCCTTGCGGCGCGGAACAAGTCAATCCTGGCGGTGCGTGCGCCGGGCCAGCCGGAGATCGCCTCCATCGGCGTATACGCCGCCGATCCGGATTTCTTCCGCACCCTCGACATGCGCTTGGTCGCAGGCCGTTTGCTCGGTGACGTTCGGGCCGACGACCGCATCGTCCGTCCGGCCGCCGAGACTCAGGCGGAGCGGGACGCCGCCTATGCCGCGCTCGTCGAAAAGGGCGTCAACGTCGTGGTCAACCGCAACGCCGCGATGCTGCTGGGCTTCACCGATCCGGGGACCGCTGTCGGCAAGACCATCGGGATCGGCTTGGACGCGCCAGGCATGGTTCCCTCGAGGGTCGTCGGCGTCGTCGAAGACACGCGCATCCGCACCGCGCGCGATGCGATCGAGCCGCTCATCTTCACCTACGACAGCAGCAGCACCGACCAGGTCATCGTCCGCTACGCCGCCGCACGTCCGGGCGAGGTGATGGCGGGGCTGAACAGGGTGTGGCGCAAGTTCGAGCCCGAAATCCCCTTCGAAGGCCGCTTCGCCGAGGACGTGATCGCCGAGCTGTACGCCGCGGATCGCGCCCGCGGCGCGCTGTTTCTCGGGTTTTCCGGCCTCGCGATCCTGATCGCCTGCCTGGGGCTCTACGGCCTCGCCGCGTTCACCACGCAGCGGCGGACCAAGGAGATCGGCATCCGCAAGGTGCTGGGCGCAAAGGTTCGCCACATCGTCCGGCTGCTCGCCTGGCAGTTCTCCAAGCCCGTCGTGCTCGCCAATCTCGTCGCCTGGCCGCTCGCCTGGTGGGCTATGCGCGATTGGCTCAACGGCTTCGACGCGCGCATTGCGCTGACGGCCACGCCGTTCGCGCTCGCCGGAGTGCTGGCGCTTGGCGTCGCGCTGGCGACCGTATCCGGCCACGCGCTCCGCGTCGCGCGGCTCAACCCCATCCACGCCCTCCGCTACGAGTAGGACCAGACGATGTGGCGCAATTACCTGACCGTCGCCTTTCGCGCCCTCGCCAAGAGCCGCGCCTATGCCGCGATCAACATCGCCGGGCTCGCGATCGGGCTCGCGGCGTGCGTGCTGATCCTGCTCTATGTCCGTTACGAGCAGAGCTACGACGACTGGATGCCCGGCGCGCCCAACGCGTTTCAGCTCCAGACCTTCTACGAAGCGACCGACAGCGGCGGCGAGGAGATGAAGCTGCAGGTGAGCGCGATCGTCGCTGGCCGCGCGCTGCAAAAAGATTATCCGCAGCAAGTGGAGAAACTTGTCTGGATACGGTCGTTCTCGCCCATCGTCATCCAGGACGGAGAGGCTGGCGAGATCGACGATCTCAGAATGGTCGACGGCAATCTGTTCGAGATCATGCCGGTGCCGTTCGTCCGAGGCACCGCCGCGACCGCGCTCCCTGACACGCACTCGATCGCGCTCAGCGAAAGCGAGGCCAAGCGCCGGTTCGGCAGCGCCGACGTGCTCGGCAAGACGCTGACCATCGTCGATAACACCGGCAACGTCGATTACCGCGTCACCGGCGTGTTCAAGGACTGGCCCAAGAACTCGAGCTTCTCCGCCCAGGCGGTCGCGCGGTTTGATCTGGGCGTTCAGTTCGCCGACCGGATGGACGCGGTGACGGGCTGGGGCAACCAGCAGGGGTGGAACTTCGTGCGGCTTCGCTCGCCGGATGACGCCGAGCTGATCCAGTCGCGGATGACCGCATGGGAAAAGCGCAACATTCCGGATGAAGTCAGCGAAGGCCGTCGCGACAATCCGGGCGACTATCAGGACTTCCGCCTGACCAACATCCGCGATCTTCACTTGGGAGAGGCGCAGCGTGCGTCCATGACCCCCGGGAACGACCGGATGACGGTCGTGACCTTCGCGGTGATCGCGCTGCTGATCCTGGGCATGGCGTGCGTCAACTTCACCAATCTGGCGACCGCGCGCGCGTCGCAGCGGGCGCGCGAGGTGGCGCTGCGCAAGGTGCTCGGCGCGTCGCGGCGGCAGTTGATCGGACAGTTTCTCGGGGAATCGGTCCTGGTCACCGCGGTCGCGATGCTGGTCGCGCTGGCCGCTGTGGAGTTGCTCCTGCCTTTGTTCAACGGGTTCCTCGACGCCGATATCCGGCTGACCTATTTCGGCGCAGGCGGCGTGCTGCTGCCCGCAGCCGCGCTGGTGCTTGTCGTGGGGCTGCTCGCGGGAGTCTACCCGGCGTTCTATCTGGCCCGCTTCGAGCCGGCGAAGATCCTTAAGGCCAACAAGTCCGCCGCCGATGCGCAAGGATCGGGGCGGCTGCGCGGCGCGCTGGTGGTGGGGCAGTTCGCGGTGTCGATCGGCCTGATCATCTGCACGGCCGTGATCTATGCGCAAACCGTCTACGCGCGCACCGCCGACGCGGGCTATCGCCGGGACGGGCTGCTGCAGGTCGGCAACCTGGGCTTCAGAGGCGTCGACAATCGCGACGGTCAGGTGGTGGAGCAGATCCGCCGCCTGCCCGGCGTCAAGGCGGCCGCGCGCACTCAGATCTCGGTCAATCCGGGCGGCAATTCGGTGACGCGCATTCTCAAGCTGGGGAGCAATGACGGCGTCGATCTGGGCGATTATTCGATAGAGCCCGACTTCTTCGAAGCGATGGGAATGCGGGTCGTTGCCGGTCGGGGTTTCTCCGACGCTCAGGGTCGCGACGACGTGACCACGCCCGCCCCTTCCGAGCCGGGCTATGCGGACGCGGCCCGTGCTCTGGCGCAGCGAGGCGCCAACGTCGTGCTGACGGAGGAGGCGGCGCGTCGCCTCGGCTTCGCATCGCCGCAGCAGGCGATCGGCCAACAGCTCAGGGGCGGGCTGCTGCCCAATCAATTCGGCCTGCTGCCGATGACGGTGGTCGGCGTCGTCGCGGACGCCCGCTTCCGTTCGATCCGCGATCCGCTGCAGCCGATCCTCTATACGATGCGCCGCAACGGCTTTGGCGACATCATGGTGCGCTATGACGGCGATCCCGCCGCGGTTCGACAGCAGGTCGAAGCGGTGTGGAAGCGCAACGTGCCGCAAGTGCCGTTCGACGGCCGCTTCGCCGACGACATCGTCCGCAAGCAATACGATCGGGAAGAGGCGCGCGCGACGCTGTTCGCGGGCTTCGCGATCCTCGCGGTGGTGATCGGCTGCCTCGGGCTGTTCGGGCTCGCCGCCTTCACCGCCGAGCGGCGCACCAAGGAGATCGGGATCAGGAAGGTGCTGGGCGCGCGCACCCGCGACATCGTGCGGCTGCTCGTCTGGCAGTTCAGCCGGCCGGTGCTCCTCGCCAATCTCGTTGCCTGGCCGATCGCCTGGTGGCTGATGCGCGACTGGCTCAACGGCTTCGACACGCGGATCGCGCTGACTCCCACGCCCTTTCTCGCGGCAGGCGTTCTCGCGGTGGCGATCGCGGTCGCCACGGTCGGCGCGCATGCGTACCGCATGGCGCGGATGAGCCCGGTCCACGCGCTCCGATACGAGTGAGGCGCCGTCCGCAGAAAGCCGCAGCCGGTTCGCAGAAGCATAAGCGACACGCCCCCGCGCATCGGGTCTTCCCTTCACAGGCGGTTCGCGCCGCCGTGTTTTCGCAGAAGGGGTTTTCACCGATGTACGCCGCCGTCTTCCTCGCCGCCGCCGCCGCCATGTCGCCTTTGTCGTCGGTGCACGTCACCAGCGACGACCAGCGCAGCATCATGGT
The DNA here is from genome assembly GCA_005773165.1 of Sphingomonadales bacterium. Classification (GTDB taxonomy): domain Bacteria; phylum Pseudomonadota; class Alphaproteobacteria; order Sphingomonadales; family Sphingomonadaceae; genus Sphingomonas. Next base: position 5,431 of record SXHP01000245.1, read on the forward strand.
GAGCGCCGCCGACCTCGACCTCGCCAGGCCGGCCGACGCCAAGCGCTTCTCCCGCCGCCTTGCGACTGCGGTGCGCCGCGTGTGCACGACCGCGGAGCGGGTCGACATCAGCAGGATGAGCCTCAGGACCGAGTGCATGCGCTTCGCCCGGGACGGCAGCGGCCCGCAGGTCGAGCGGATGATCGCCGCCGCGACCGCCAGACGCGCGACGCAGGTCGCGGCGCGCTAACGGGCGCGCCGCCGCCCGGCGAGCAGGCGGGCGTTGTCGGCGTAGGAGCGGCCGACCTTCTGCTCGCTCCCGTCCGCCAGCTCCGCGGTCCACCGGCCGTCGTCGCAGCGGAAGCCGCTGATGAAGCTGCGACGAACGATCGCGCCGCGGTGGAGCCGGACGAACGCCGCGGCGTCCAGCTGCTGTTCCAGGCGCGCCAAGCTGTCGTTGACCAGCCAGCTGCGACGTCCGACGTGGAGCCGCATGTAATCGCGCTCGGCGGTGATCCGGTCGACATCCTCCACCGCGATCCTGGTCAGCCCGTGCTGGTCGGATGCCCAGAAGTCGATCAGCCGCTCGTCCGCGGGCGCGATGCGCGGCGCGGCGTCCATGTGCTGACGAATCCGCGCCAGAGCGCGCTCGAGCCTTACCGGATTGACCGGTTTGACGATGTAATCGACCGCGTCCACGTCGAATGCGACCACCGCGAAACTGTCGTAGGCGGTGACGAAGACGACCTTGGGCGGATGGTCGAGCCGGGCGAGATGCCGCGCCACCTCCACCCCGTCCATCTGCGGCATGCCGATGTCGAGTAGGCAGGCGTCGGGCGCGAGCTCCTGCGCCAGCCGCAGCGCAGCCGCGCCGGTTTCGGCCGCGCCGACGATCTCGACGCCTTCCATCCGCCCGAGCAGGATGCGCAGCCGTTCGGTTGCGAGCGGTTCGTCGTCGACGATCAGCAGCCGGAGCGGAGCGGTCACGCGCGCACCAGCGGCATCGTCAGCGTCACCCGGTAGACGTCGCCTGCCACGCCGTGGGCGCAGGTCGCCGCACCGCCGAACCGCGCTTCGAGCCGCTCGCCCACGTTGCGCAAACCGACTCCCGTGCCGCCTTCGCTCTCCGCCTCGCCCCTGCGGTCGTTCTCGACGACCAGGCGGAGGCGGCCCGCGGGATGCTCCTCGGCGGCGATGCGGATCGTCACGCGCGCCTCCGTCCGCGCGACGCCGTATTTGATCGCATTCTCGACAAGAGGCTGCAGCAGCAAGGCGGGGACCTGCGCTTGCGCCAGTTCTCTCGGCACGTCCACGACGACGCGAAGCCGATCGGGAAAACGTGCGCTCTCGATATCGAGGTACAGGCGCTGAAGCGCGATTTCATCGCTGAGCGCGATGTCGTCGGTGGGATCGACCGCGAGGCTGGACCGGAAGAACGACGACAGATTGAGGATCATCGTCTCCGCCTGCTCGGTCCGGCGGCTGAGGATCAGCGCCGACAGCGAGTTGAGCGTGTTGAACAGGAAGTGCGGATTGACCTGATAGCGCAGCGCGCGGAGCTGCGACGCATGCGCCAGCCGCTCATATTCCGCCGCCCGCCGCTCGGCGCGGCGCAGCCGCGACGCGCTGCTCATGCCGACGAAGAACGATCCCAGCCCGAAGTAGAAGAACGACCAGCCCCCGCCGTTCGTCAGCACGATATGCGGCGCCTGCGCCAGAACACGCTGTTTGACCGGAGACAGCTTGACCACGGTCGCACGCTTCTCGCCTGGCTTGCGGTACGAGACCGCCCCCGATGCGTTGGTGGTGATGACCGTGCCGTCGGCCATGGTGCGGGTAGCGCCAACGCCGTTCACTTCCGGCGACAGGCGAAGGAAGAGCGCCAGTTCGCCCGCGGCGTAGGTCATGCTGAACACCACGCTGAGCACCGCCGCCGCGCCGAGCCCGAACACCAGCCCGCGCCGGACCGCGAGGCGAAGCAGCAGGCAAAAGCCGATGGAGAGGAGGAACCCGCAGGTCAGCGCGGCGTGAAGCGCCGGGTCGAGCAGCTCGCCGGGACGCGCGCCGATCAGTGCGCCGGTGATCCGATAGACGAGGTGAAGCGCCCAGAAGCCGAGCACCACCTGAATGAGCAGCCGCCAGTCGCGCGCGATCGGCCGCTGTCCGGCCTCGTCGTAAATGTCTGTCATCGCAAGGGACCTAGCCTAGCGGAGTTATCGCCGGAACCGCCGCCGTGCGGCTCGCCGGTCGTTCGTCGATCCAAGCCGCCGGTTCGCAGATCCGAACGCGGTCGGGCAGGCCCCGGCCGGGCAGGTTGCCGCCATGATCCTGCTCGATCAGGTGGCGCAGACGCGCAATCCCGTCCGCATCGTCGATGCGGCGGGCGAACGCGTCATGCCCGGCGCCGCAGACAGCGCCGCAGCGGCGCGCGCCTGCGCGTTGAGGCTCGTGCTCGATGCGAACGCCGCGCGGGTGTGCGCGGACCTGGCGAACGATCCGGGCGTGATGACGCCGGACAACAGGCTGGTCCGCATGCCGGCGTCGACATTCTGGCTGGAGTGGGCGGAACCCGACGGCCTGCGCACCGGCCTGCTGGTCGAGGCGGACGAAGGCGGGCGTCGCGGACAGATGGAGACCTTTTGGGAACGCGAGATAGGCGAGCCGGACCGGGCGCAGGCGCGGGTGCTGTTCGATCTGGACGGCCCGCTTGCCCCTTCGCCCGATCGGCCCGACTTCGTATTGTACCCGGGCGAGCACGCGCTGGCCCGGCACCTGCTGTTCCGTATCGACCCGCGCTGGGCCGCGCATTTCGCGCTCGACGGGTTCGACGCGCTGAGGAGCGCGGCCGCGCACGTCGCAGCAAGCGTGACGTCCGGCATCGGCATGCTTTGTGCGCTCACGTCGCTGCTTTCGACCCGCGCCGCGCTGACGACCGATGCCGTCGACCGCGCGCGGCTCAATCGGGAGCGCGCGCGCCGCGGGCGTGCGCCGTTGCTCGACCACGTGCAGGTGCGGCTCGACCTGAGCGGAGACGCACGCGCGGGCGCTGACGCCGCATACGCTGGGGTGCGCGGCGCGGCGCGGCTTCACCATGTGCGCGGCCATTTCGTCCAGCGCAACGGCGGGCTGTTCTGGCGTCGGCCGCACCTGCGCGGGGCGATCGGCGCGACGCCGCTGCGCCGAACCGTGTTGGTCACCCACGCGCGCGCCTGACGCGCCCTCCACGTCAACGCCATCAACGCTGGCCCCGCACGGCGAGCGTCGCCAGTCCTCCGCACATCGTCAGCGCCGCAAGCGCCGCCATCACCGCGCGAAAGTCCTGCGGGGTGGCGAGCGACCAGGCGAGCAACGGGCCGATGAGCCCCGGCAGCGTATTGGTGAGATTGAGCAGCCCGAGATCGCGCCCGCGTCGTGCGGGGCTCGGGAGCAATTGCATCGCGAACGCCGAGTGCAGCGCCAGGAACACCGCCGACCCCGCCGCGTAAGCGCAGAAGGCGAACGCGCCCGCCGTCCAACTCGTCGCCCAGGCCATGCCGAGCACGCCGGCTGCTGCGACCGCCGCCGACGCGAGAAGAAACGGCTTCCGACGACCGATGCGGTCCGACAAGCGCCCGACCAGGATCGCGATCGGCAGCGGAAGCGTGAAGGCGATCATCAGCAGACGCCCCGCGCGTTCCGCCAACTCGCGCTGCGGCGTGTTCGGGGCGATGCTGTCGAGGTAATAGAGCAGATACAGCGACAGGACGGCTCCGGCGACCTGCACGAGCAGCCGCGCGCCCCAGGCGACCGCGAGATCGCGGCGAGCGAGGCGTGGCACCGCGGGCGATGCGGCGGCTGGCGGGAGGCGCGAGCGGCTGAGCAGCAGCGGCAGCACGCAGACGGCGGTGGCGAGAGGCACGAGCGCAAAGCGCTCCCCCTCCCCCAGCGCCACGGTGGCGACCAGCAGCGTCGACACCATCGACGCGACCGGAGCGCCGAGCGCGAGCAGGCCGCCCGCCACGCCTTTCTGCGTATCGGGTATCTCCTCCGCCATGATCGCGAGCAGCGGGCTGAGCAGCGCGTTGACCGCAATCTGGAACAGCACAAGCGCGATCACGATGCCCAGCGGCGTGGCGGCGGCGGCGGTGAGCGCGTAGGAGGCGGCGGTCGCGACCACACCGCCCGCCACCCACCGGCGGCGCCCGCCGCCCGCCGCGGCCGACCGATCGCTCAGCCAGCCGAACAGGATGTTGGACAGGCTGGCGGCGACAGCGCCCGCGATCAGCGCCACGGTGAGCACGCCGATCCGCGCATCTCCTGCAACGCCCGAGACCTTCATCGGCAGCAGCAGCGTGAGCAGCGGGAGATAGGCGATCACGCCCCCTGCGTGGGCGAGCGCGTAGACGATCAGAAACGCCGTCGAGCGGCGCGACGGAGAGGATGCGGGCGCAATCAACGTGGCCATCCTGCCGCCGACCGCCCCGGAAAATCACAAAAAGTCACGCCGCCGAAGCAAGCGCGCGGACGACCAGGCCAGAGACGTTGACACTGATTGACACGTGAACAGGCGCTGATCGCCGCCGATCGTTTCCATTCGTGCACTGATCGCTCGATGCGAGACGCGAGGGGATGCCGAGCCATGCGCCATGATGGCACAGGCGGCGGTGTGTAGGACAGAGCGGCCGACACTTCGCCCGCCGGAGCGCGGCTCCGCTCCTTAAGCCGGGCCGATCGCCTCGCCGCGACCGCGCTCTCGGCGGACTGAGAGGACCAGATGCTCGATGAAGTTGCGCAGCTCGGTCCGGCGCTGACTGACGTCGGTCACCTGCCGATCGATGCCCAGCCGCCACGCAAGGTCCAGCCGCTCGGGCTCCCGTTCGAGCGCGTCGACAAGGTCGGCGACCGCCGCGACGTCCTCTTCGTTCGCGGCCAAGCCGTGCGCGATCAGATCGTCCGCCTGGCGCCGCAGCGCCGCGGCGATTTCCCCGAGCGAGAGCTCCGGATGATATTGCACGCCCCAGAAGACGTCGCGGTCGAACCGGATCTCGGCGGCCTGCACGCGCGTCACCGCGTTCCCCGCAAGCAACGTTCCGCCGGGCGGCAGCGCCTCCACCTCGTCGGTGTGGATCGCGGGCGCGTCGTAAGCGGCGGGGCGGCCGCGGAGCAGCGGATGATCGCGCCCCGCCTCGCTTGCGGTGATGCCGCGCGCGAACCCGGCTTCTCGCCGCACCCCCATCGGCCGCACGCTGCCGCCCGCCGCGACGGTCGCGACCTGAAGCCCCGCGCAGGAGCCGAACGAGGGCGTGCCCGACGCGAACACCGCGCGCATGAAGGCGAGCTCGCGGCGGACTTCGGGCGTGTCGGCGTACAGGTGAAGGGGCGACCCGGTCAGGAACACCGCATCGTACTGCTCGATCTCGGCCGGCCCGAGCGGAGGCTCGCCCGCGTCCGCGGGTTTTACGCGGTCGCACATCGCCCCGGGGGCAAGCTCCCGCAGGACGTCAAGATAGGTCTCGCCCGAGCTGCGCCCGACGCTGTCGCGCCGCTTGTCGCGCGCTTCGGCAGGCTCGCTCTCGGCCACAAGGAACCGCATCAAGGTTTTCGCCATTGCAGGAGGAACCGCGAGGGCTCGCCGCATCGTCCGCTGAACCCCCGGCGGGCGAACGAAGTTGCCTACCCCCGTCGCGCCAAGCAAAGGGGTGCCGATGCAGTTCTTCAAACCCCTTCTCGCCGGCGCGCAGTTCGGCGACCGTCTGGTCGCCTGCGTGGGCGCAGGCGTCAGCATCGCGCTGACCATCGTCGTCTGCGCGCAATTCCCGGCGTTCGGGCCCGATCTGCCGATCATCGTCGCGCCGCTCGGCGCGTCGGCGGTGCTGGTGTTCGCGGTGCCCGCCAGCCCGCTCGCCCAGCCCTGGCCGGTCGTCGGCGGCAACGTCATCTCGACGCTGATCGGGGTCGCCGCGTTCAAGGCCGTGCCCGACGCGACGGTTGCGGCGGGAGCGGCGGTCGGCGGCGCGATCCTGGTCATGTCGCTGCTTCGCTGCCTCCATCCTCCCGGGGGGGCCGCGGCGCTGACCGCGGTGATCGGCAGCCACGGCATACATGACGCTGGCTATGCCTTCGCCTTCGCGCCGGTCGCCATCAACTCGATCGCGCTGGTCTCGCTCGCGATGTTCTTTCACCGGATGAGCGGGCACAGCTACCCGCACGAGCCAGCGCTCACGCCGCAAGCCGCGGCGAAGATGCGCGAGGCCGCGGGCTTCCACCTGGAGGACATCGACCGCGCGCTGGCCGAGCTGCCCGACAGCTTCGACATCGACCGCGCCGACCTGGACCTGCTGCTGTCGCAGGCGGAGCTGCACGCGATCCGGCGGCGCGGGACGGGCGGGTAACCCGGGCGAGCGTCGAGGTGGGAGGCCTCGCGAAGCGCTTCGGCGCGAGGCGATTCTGTAGCCCGGCCATTTAACACGACACCCTTGTTCGGGTTCGCCGTTTCGTCGCACCTCCGTCGCACCGTGCGAGTGCGGCCGTCGCTGTTGGAGTACGTCCATCGCACCGCAAATCGCGACTGGACGCAGACATGCACACCTTCGACTCGCTTGCACGCGCCATGGCGCGGCCCGCGCCCGCCCGGCGCAAGAGTTCCGCGCGGGACGGTTCGGCGTTGTGGCCGGCGGTCTCCATCTGCTGCGCTCTGATGCCGCTGGGCGTGATGATCCAGGCGTATCTGCTCACCGCGTGAGGCGGCGCCGTGCCCGACGGATCGGGCTCGCTGAGGTATCCGGAACCATTCCGCGAATCCCGCCCAAGCCGTAGCCCCGACACACTCTATCGCCGCGACGGCGTTCGCTGCTAGCATGAAGCCATGGAGGCCAGAATCGAGACTGCGCCGCAGCCGTTCCGGGGCCCCGTCCCGTCCTCCTTCGCATCCGCCGCAGCGGCCAAATTGTGGTTGTCCGAGCGCTTCGCGGACGAGACCGACCCCGATCGGCTCCTCGGCTTCGCGTTGGAGGCGATGGGACGCTTTCTCGGCGTCTCGCGCATCGCCTACGGCGAGCTCGATCCGGCGCTCGAATGGATCACGGTGCCGCGCGACTGGACGGACGGCGTGCCGAGCAAAACGGGACGGCGCGCCTTTCAGAAGGAGTCCGCCGTCGCACGGCACTACCGCGCCGGGCAGACGCTGGTGGTGGCCGATACCGCCACCGAGTCGCTGGAGGTAGAACAGGCCGCCAGCTTCGCCAAGAGCGAGATCGGATCGATCGTCGGCGTTCCGCTGATCGAAGGTGGGCGGCTGGTCGCGGTGCTCAACGCGACCCACACGAGCCCGCGCGCCTGGACCGAGGACGAAGTGGTCCTGTTCGCGCAGACCGGCGCCCGGATCTGGGGCGCTCTCCAGAACCTGCGCATGGTCGAGAAGCTGCGCGAGGGCGAGGAGCAGTTCCGCACGTTGGCGGAGAACATGCCCGGCCTGTGCTGGCTCGGACGGCCGAACGGTCTTCCTTATTGGGGCAATCGCCGCTGGGCCGAGTTCTTCGAAGGCACCGGCGGCGAGTTCGGCGACACCAGCTGGATCGTTCATCCCGACGATCTCGAACGAGTGACCCGCGCGTGGGACGTCGCCCTGGCCAACGGCACGGCCATGGAGTCGACCGCGCGGGTGCGCGGGGCGGACGGGGTGTTCCGCCCTTTTCTGACCAGCGGAACGCCGATCCACGATGCGTCGGGCAAGGTCGTCCGATGGTGCGGGGTGCTGGTTGACCTGAGCGCGCAATACGCCCATGACGCCCGTCAGACCCTGTTGCGCGCCTTTTCCGACGCGACCCGCGATCAGACCGACGCTTCGGCGATCCTGGCCGCTCTGGGCGAAATGACGATCGCGCATATGGGGGTCGGGCAGGTCGCCTATTCCGAGGTGACGAGCGATCCGGCGCTCTTCGACGTGTTCATCGCGCGCGCCGATCGGCGTTTCGATGAGACCCCCGCCACCTTCCGATTCGGCGAAGATTTCGAGCCGCTGCTCGACACGTACCGCGCTGGCCAAACACTGGTGACGAGCGGCTACGACGACGCGTTGCCGCAGTTGACGCCGGCCGTGGTCGCCGCACGCCACAAGGTCCGCATGTGCGCAGCGATCACCGCGCCGCTGGTCAAGGACGGGCGGCTGGTCGCCATGCTGACCGCGTCCAATCCGACCCCGCGGCGATGGACCGCCGACGAGGTCCAATTGGTCGAGGAGCTGGCGGACCGGGTCTGGAGCAGCGTGTCGCGCGCGCGGGCCGAGGCGGCGCTCGCCGAACGCGAGCGGCACCAGGCGTTCCTGATCGACTGGAGCGACGCGATCCGCCGCCGGACCGAACCGCAGGCGATCGTGCAGACGACGCTGGAATGGCTGGGCAAGCATTTGGGGGTGACGCGCGCCACCTATGCGGAATGCGACCCGACCGGGCGTCGGTTCACCGTCAGCGGCGAGTGGCGCGAAGGGGTGTCGAGCATCCTGGGCAACAGCTTCGTCCTCGAAAGCGTCGGAAGCCAGGTCGACCGGGCCTGGACGGCGGGCGAAATCGTGCGGTTCGACGACGTCGGCGCCGATCCTCGCCTGGAGGCGCCTGCGGTCGAGCGCTATCGCGCCGCGCAGATAGGCGCGTTCGTCAGCCTGCCCCTGATCCGCGGCGGCAAGATGCACGCCGCCTTGTCGCTCCAGCATGCGGAGCCGCGGACCTGGCGCGAGCGCGAAGTCGAACTGCTGCGCGACATCGCGGAGAGGACCTGGGTGGCGCTGGAGCGCGCGGAGGCGCAGGCGGCGCTACGCTCGCGCGAGCGCAACCAGGCGTTCCTGCTCGGCTGGAACGATCGGGTGGCCTGCAAGTCGGACGCGCAATCGATCCTGGCGGAGACGCTCGCCGCGCTGGGCGAACATCTCGGCGTCGACCGGGCCAATTTCGCAGAGACGAGCGAGGACGGGCAGGCGCTGTGCGTGCGTCACGAGTGGGCCGCGGGCGTCGCGAGGGCCGTAGACCATCGCTACCCGCTGGCGGACCTGGGCAAGCGGCTGGCCGCGGCGCACGCCAGCGGCCTGCCGGTTCGGATCGACGACGTCGCCGCCGATCCCCTGTTCGACGATCGCAATCGGCCGTTATTCGACACGCTGAAAATCGCCGCTGTGCTGACTCTGCCCCTGATCCGCCTGGGCGAGGTCGTCGCATGGCTGTCGGTGCAGCACGGCGCGCCGCGCCACTGGACCGAGGACGAGGTGGAGCTGCTGGCCGAGATGGCGAACCGCGCGCTCGCGGTGCTGGAGCGGGCGCGGTCGGAGGAGCGGCTGGCGACCAGCGAGGCGCAGCTCTCCGCCTTCATGGAGAATGCGCCTGTCGCCATGCACCTGAAGGGGGCGGACGGCCGCTATGTCCGGGTCAATCCCGAGTTCGCCCGCAGGCTGGGACGCCCGCCCAAAGACGTCGAGGGCGCGCGTTCGGGCGACATCTTCCCGCCGGGCATCGCCAAAGAGGTCGACCAGCTGGAGCGCATCGCCCGTTCGGGCGAAGTGGCGAGCGCCGAGATTTCGCTGGAAAGCCTCGCCGAGGGTTTGCACGTTCTCGCCATGGTGTTCCCCGTGGCGGGCGGCGCGGGCGCGGCGCGCACCGGCGGGTTCACTCTCGACCTCAGCGAGCGCAAGAAGGCGGAGGCCGCGCTCGCCCGCTCGCGCGAGATGCTCTACCAGACGGAAAAGCTGTCCGCGCTCGGTTCGCTGCTCGCCGGGGTCAGCCATGAACTCAACAACCCCTTGTCGATCGTCGTCGCTCAGGCGGTGATGATGGAGCGCCAGGCGAGCGGGACCGAGCTCGCCGAACGCGCGCAAAAGATCCGAAAGGCCGCGGATCGCTGCGCTCGGATAGTCCAGACGTTCCTCGCCATGGCGCGGCAGAAGCGGCCGGAGCGGACCGCAACCGATCTCAACGCGGTCGCCGCCGCCGCCCACGAGCTTGCCGAGTTCGGTCTCCGAACTGATCGGATCACGACCGTGCGCGATTTCGCAAGCGGGTTGCCGATGATTTCGGCGGATGCCGACCAGCTCCACCAGATCGTCTTCAACCTGGTCGTCAACGCGCAGCACGCCATGGCCGGAGCGGACGGGCTTGAGCGGGTGCTGACGCTGCGCACAGCGCCCGGACACGCGCCCGGGACCGTGGTGCTGGAGGTCAGCGATACCGGGCCGGGCATCCCCGAACACGCGCGGCGACGCATCTTCGAACCATTCTTCACGACCAAGCCGCAGGGCCAGGGCACCGGCGTGGGCCTGTCCTTCTCGCAAGGTCTGGCCGAAGCGCATGGCGGACGCCTCGAGCTCGTGCCCGCGCCGCGCGGCGCATGCTTCCGCCTGACGCTGCCGATCGAGGCGGGGGCGCAGAAGCGCGGCGGGACGCCGGACCCTGGAACAGCGGCGACGCCGCCGCCGCTGCGCCGGGCGCTTGTGGTCGACGACGAGCATGAGATCGCAGAGGCGCTTGCCGACTTTCTGTCCCTGGAAGGCTTCGCTTGCGACATCGCCGCAGGCGGCGCGGCGGCTCGGGACGGTCTGGCGCTGGGCAGCTACGACCTAATCGTGAGCGATTTGCGGATGCCCGAGGTCGACGGCCCCGAACTCTACGCCTGGATCGTCCGCGAGCGTCCGGAGCTGGCGGCGCGGACAGGGTTCGCGACCGGCGACACGCTCGGCGCGTCCGCCTCCCGCTTCCTGGCCGAGGCGAAGCGTCCGGTGCTGGAGAAGCCGTTCGCGCCTGATTCAGTGCGGCGATTTCTGCAACAAATGGATCTGGCATGACCGGCGCGCCTTACGTGATCGTGATCGACGACGAGGAGGACCTGCGCGAGCCGGTCGCAGCCTATCTGGGCGACCAGGGCTTCGTCGTCGCGGAGGCGAGCGGCGGGCGCGAACTCGATGCGCTGCTCGCGGCTCGAACGCCCGCGCTCGTGGTGCTGGACGTCACCATGCCCGAGGAGGATGGGTTCAGCATCGCCAAGCGTCTGCGTGCGTCGCATCCCGCGACCGGCATCGTGATGCTGACCGCGCGCCGGGACGTGATCGACCGGGTCGTCGGGCTGGAGGTGGGCGCCGACGATTATCTGATGAAGCCGTTCGAGCCGC
>SXHP01000029.1 GCA_005773165.1 Sphingomonadales bacterium
ACGTCCTTGTAATCGATCCGGGGAGCGTCCTTCGCGGAGAAGGGGCAGCTCTTGCGGCGGCGGAAAAACGGGCGAGCCATTATGCGGCCTCCTCTTGCGCGTCACGACGGGGACGATCGCCCCGATCCGGGCGGTCGCCGCGCGGACGGTCGTCGCGACCGCCTTCGCGCCCACCTTCACGATCGCCGCGGCGCTCGCGGTCGCGCTCCTGCTTGCGCATCATCACGGTCGGACCCTGCTCCAGCTCTTCGACCTTGACGGTCATGTAGCGGATCACGTCCTCGTTGATCTGGGTCTGGCGCTCCAGCTCGGCGACCACGCCCGCGGGCGCGTCGATCTCGAGCATGACGTAATGCGCCTTGCGGTTCTTGGCGATGCGATACGCAAGGCTGCGAAGACCCCAAGTCTCGGTCTTGACGACCTTGCCCTGATTGTCCGTCACGATCTTGGTAGCGGCTTCCGCCAGCGCGTCCACTTGCGCCTGCGCCAAATCCTGGCGCGCAAGGAACACGTGCTCGTACAGAGCCATGCTTTGTCCTCATATTGGCCGATCGCTGACGCCCGCCCCATGCGGTGCGCCCCTCCGGCTGTCGTCCATGCACTAACGCAGCGGAAGGCGAGCCTGCCGCTGCGAGGAGCGCGCCTATGCCGACAAAGGCGGCGCTTGTCGAGAGGGCATCGGCGGCCTAACCGCGACGGCCTTGAATTTGGGAGAGCCTTGAAATGCGCGCGTTCATCTTTCCGGGACAGGGGAGCCAGGCGGTCGGCATGGGGGCGGCGCTGGCGGAGGCGAGCGCGGCGGCGCGGGCGGTGTTCCAGGAGGTCGACGAGGCGCTTGGGCAGCATCTGTTCCGGACGATGACGCAAGGGCCCGCCGAAGACCTGCTGCTGACCGAGAACGCGCAGCCCGCGATCATGGCGAACGCGATCGCGACGCTGAGGGTGCTGGAGCAGGAGGGCGGCGTCCGGCTGGCGGACAAGGCGGATTTCGTCGCGGGGCATTCGCTGGGGGAATATACCGCCTTGTGCGCGGCGGAGGCGCTCGATCTTTCGACCACGGCGCGGCTGCTGAAGCTGCGCGGGCGGGCGATGCAGGCGGCGGTGCCGGTGGGGGAGGGCGCGATGGCGGCGCTGCTCGGGACCGATCTCGACAAGGCGAAGGCGATCGCGGGGGCTGCGCTGGACGCGATCTCGGCGGAGGGCGGGGGCGAGCTGGTTTGCGCGGTCGCGAACGACAATGATCCGTCGCAGGTGGTGATCTCCGGGCATCGGTCGGCAATCGAGCGCGCGGTTTCGCTGGCGAAGGAGCTGGGGGCTAAGCGTGCGGTGCTGCTGCCGTTGTCTGCGCCGTTCCACTGCACGCTGATGCAGCCCGCCGCGGACGCGATGGACGCGGCGCTGGCGGCGGCGGACCTGCGGGCGCCGCTGGTGCCGCTCTATTGTAATGTTGATGCGGTGGCGGTCGCCGACCCCGGCGCGATCCGCGCGCTGCTGGTCGCTCAGGTAACGGGGATGGTGCGGTGGCGCGAATCGGTGCTGGCGATGGTTGAGGCGGGGGTCACGGAGTTCGTGGAGTTCGGCGGCAAGGTGCTTGCGCCGATGGTCAAGCGGATCGCGCCAGAGGTAGAGGCCGTAAGCGTGGTCACGATGGCGGATGTGGAGGCATTGGCGGCCCGCTTGTAAGATTCACGCGAAGGCGCGAAGGCGCGAAGGCGCGAAGATGTTTGACCTCGAAGCAGCCGCGGCGGACGCCATCGATGTATCGATGCGCTTGCACCGAGAGCTCGGCCCCGGGCTGCTCGAGAGCGTCTATGAGACATTGCTTGCAGCGAAGCTGCAAAAGATGGGCTACCATGTGGAACGGCAGCGGCCGATTTCGATCAAGTTCGACGGCTTGAGCTTCGATGCCGCGTTCAGGGCCGATATCATCGTTGAGCGCAGCCTGTTGGTGGAGATCAAGTCGGTGGAGCGGCTCAACTCCGCTCATGCAAAGCAGTTGCTGACCTATCTCCGCCTGTCCAAGCAGCCGCTGGGGTTGCTGATAAACTTCGGTGGGGAGACGCTCCGTGAAGGGCTCCGCCGCGTCGTGAACAACTACACGCCCTTCGCGCCTTCGCGCCTTCGCGTGAACAATCTTTCGGGAGACGCTTGATGTTCGACCTAACAGGCATGACCGCCCTCGTCACCGGCGCATCGGGGGGGATCGGCTCCGCGATCGCGCAGGCGTTGGCCGGGCAGGGGGCTCGGCTGGCGGTGTCCGGGTCCAACGCGGAGAAGCTAGAGGTGTTTCGCGCGAGCCTTGGCGGGGATCATGTCGCGCTGCCCTGCAACCTGTCCGACGGGGCGGCGGTCGATGCGCTGGTGCCGCAAGCCGTGGCGGCGCTCGGCAAGCTCGACATTCTCGTCAACAACGCCGGGGTCACGCGCGACAATCTGGCGATGCGGATGAAGGACGAGGAATGGTCCGACGTCATCCGCGTCAACCTGGAGGCGGCCTTCCGGCTGTGCCGCGCGGCGGCCAAGCCGATGATGAAGGCGCGGTTCGGGCGGATCGTGTCGATCACTTCGGTGGTGGGCGCGACGGGCAATCCGGGGCAGGCCAACTACGCCGCGTCCAAGGCGGGGCTGGTCGGCATGTCCAAGGCGCTGGCGCAGGAGCTGGCGACGCGTGGGATCACCGTCAATTGCGTCGCGCCGGGGTTCATCCGCTCCGCGATGACCGACGTGCTGCCAGAGGCGCAGAAGGCGGCGCTGACCGGGCGCATCCCCGCAGGCGATCTGGGCACGGGCGCGGATATCGGCGCGGCGGTGGTCTATCTCGCCCGCAGGGAGGCGGGCTCTGTCACCGGACAGACGCTGCTCGTCAACGGCGGCATGGCGATGCTCTAGCAAGGTGCGGCTGACGCTGCGGAAGGCTTGCCACGGCAACGGGGGCGTTCTACGTGCGTTCAGGAAACACCCAAACCCCGTAAAGACGAAGAGGGACTGTCTATGAGCGAGACCGCCGACCGCGTGAAGAAGATCGTCGTCGAGCACCT
>SXHP01000246.1 GCA_005773165.1 Sphingomonadales bacterium
CGAGCATGATGTTCATGATCCCGATCCCGCCGACGACAAGGCTGATCCCCGCCACCGCCGCGACGATTCCTGTCAGCAAGGTCGTCGTTCCGGTCAGCGTGTCGCTGATCTGCTTGGTGTCGAAGATGAAGAAATCGTCGTCCTTGCCCCCGGTGATGTTGCGCCGCTCGCGCAGCAGCACCTTGATCGACTCCTGCACCGCCGCGGTCGCATACGCCTGGTCGACCCCGACCAGCATCAGCCGCACGTCGCGGTTGCCGGTGAACCGCCGCTGCACCGCCTTGATCGGCATCGCGACGACATCGTCCTGATCGCCGCCGAAGCCCGCCTGCCCGCGCGTCGACAGCACGCCGATGACGTCGCAGCTGATCGACCCGATCCGCATCCGCTTGCCCACCGCCTCCCCGCCGCGGAACAGGTTAGTGCGCACCGTGTTGCCGATGATGCACACCGACTTGCCCGACGCCTCCTCCGCCGCGGTCCAGTACCGCCCCGCGACCAGCGGCCACGGCTGGACGACGAAGGCGTCGTTGGTCGTCCCGTTGACGCTCGTCGACCAGTTCGCCCCCTCATAGATCGCGGTCGCGGTCGACTGCGCCTGCGGAGCAACCGCGGTCACGCCTGCGACCTGCCGCGCGATGGCGGTGAGGTCCTCCGGCTTGAAGTCCGCCGGCCGCGGCCCCCCGCCGCCGCGGCCGAAACCCTGACCGGGGCGGATCTGGAGGATATTGGTGCCGAGCGCGCTGATCTGCGACTGCACCGCCGCGGTCGTCGCCTTGCCCAGCGTCACCATCGTCACGACCGCGCCGACCCCGATGACGATGCCGAGGATGGTCAGGAACGACCGCAGCAGGTGGCGGCGGATCGAACGGACCGCGAGAATGAGCGTGGTGCCGAGCATCTAACCCCTCTCCCACCGGGAGAGGGGCAAGGCGCGCAGCGCCGAGGGGTGAGGGTGAGCGCGACGCACTGGTTGGGTCACCCTCACCCTTCCCTCTCCCAAGGGGAGAGGGAGAAGATGAAGAACCCTCACGACACCCGCTCCCCCGGCCGATGCCCCGTCTCGATCCGCTCGACCAGCCCGTCCTTGAAATGCACCACCGTCCGCGCGAACGCCGCCATGTCACCCTCGTGCGTCACCATCAGCACGGTGATCCCCGCGGTCCGGTTCAGCTCGGTCAGCAGCTCCATGATCTCCACCGACCGCTCCGAATCCAGATTCCCCGTCGGCTCGTCCGCGAGCAGCACGTCGGGCTGCGTCACGATCGCCCGCGCGATCGCCACCCGCTGTTGCTGCCCGCCCGACAGCTCGGCGGGGGTGTTCTTCCACCAGGGTGCCAAGCCCACCTTGTCGAGCGCCGCCATTGCGGTCTCGCGACGCGCGCGCTTGTCGTCGCCGCGGTAGAGCAGCGGCAGTTCGACGTTCTCCAGCGCCGACGTCCGGCTCAACAGGTTGAACCCCTGGAACACGAAGCCGAGATACTTGCGCCGCAGCAGCGCGCGCTGGTCGCGGTCGAGCGCCTCGACATGGTGCCCGCGAAAGGTGAACGTCCCCGCGCTCGGCACGTCGAGGCAGCCGAGGATGTTCATCGTCGTCGACTTGCCCGACCCCGACGGACCCATCACCGCGACGAAATCGCCGCCTTCGATGTCGAGGTCGACGCCCTTCAGCGCCTGGAACAGCGTCGGACCCGAGCCATAGGTCTTGGTGACGCCGCGCAGCCGGATGAGCGGGGCGGCCTCAGCCACCCGCCCCGCCCTGCCGCCGGCGCCCCCCGCCGCCCTTCGGCGCGGCGCTGTCGCCTTCGCCCGCGAGCTGCCCGGTGATCACCTGCATCCCCGGCTTCAGCCCGCCGCCGATCACTTCGGTCACCTGGCCGTTGGTGTCGCCGGTCGTCACCTGCACCGCGCGTGGGCTTCCGTCGGCGTTCCTGACGTAGACCGTCTGCACCGCGCCGCGCGCGACGGTCGCGGTCCGCTCTGGCCGGTTGCCGCGTCGCGGCCGAAAAGTGAGCGATCCCGCGATCCCTCCGCCCTCCTGCGCCGCCGCGGGCTTGAAGCGCAGCGCCGCGTTGGGGACGAGCAGCACATTGCGCCGCTCCGACGTGACGATGTCCGCGGTCGCGGTCATGCCCGGTCGCAATTGGAAATCCGGGTTGGCGACGGTCAGATCGGCGGCATAGCTCACCACCTGCCCCGTCTGGGCGGTCGTCGACGTGGCCGTGCTCGTCGCCGAGCTCACTGTCAGGTTCGAGCCCAGGTCGACCCGCGTGATCGTCGCGGGAAAGGTGCGCCCCGGGAAAGCGTCGACCACGAACGACGCCTTCTGCCCAACCTGCACCGCGCCGACATCCGCCTCGTCGATCGCGACCTCCAGCTTCATCTTGGACAGGTCCTCGGCGATGACGAACAGCGTCGGCGTGTTGAACGACGCCGCCACCGTCTGACCCGGATCGACCTGCCGCGCGAGCACGACGCCCGACACCGGCGATCGGATGATCGCGCGCGCCCGCTGGGTCTGCGTCTGCGCCAATTGCGCGCGCCCCGCCGCGACGTTCGCCTGCGCGACCCGGAGCGCCGCCACCGCACGCTGAGCGTTGGCGCGGCCGGTCTGCAGCTCGGTTCCTGACGGCACCCGCCCGTTCGACAGCCGGTACACCTCCTCCAGCCGCGCGAGCTGCGCGTTCGCTTCGGAGACGGTCGCCTGAGCCTGCGCGACCTGCGCCTGATTGGCGTTCAACTGCGCCTCGCCCGCCCTGATCTGGTCCTCGATCTGCTCGGGATCGATCAGCGCCAGCGGCTGCCCCGCGGTGACCCGGTCGTTGACGTCGACCACCACCCGCGTGACCAGCCCCGACAATTGCGACCCCACCGTCACCTGATTGGTCGGCGCGAGCTTGCCCGTCGCCGATACGCTGACCGTCAAATCACCGCGTCGCACCGCCTGCGTCGAATATTCCGTCGCCGCATCGCCCGCGAAGAAGCTGCGCGCGAGCAGCGCCAGCAGCACCACGCCGATGGCGACGAACACCCATTTGATGTAGCGCCGCCACGCCGGAACCGGCTTCACGCCCAGAAACTCGTCGGTGTTCGCGTCAGCCATCAGCGGGTTCCGGTCTCGGGAGCTTGCGGGATGACGGCGGGATCCCACCCGCCGCCGAGCGCGGTGTAGAGCGCGACCGTCGCGGTCGCCGCATCGGCGCGCGCCTGCGCCGCGCCGTTGCGAGCGTTGAGCAAGGCGGCCTCCTGCTGCTGCAAGGTGGTGAAATCGGTCAGCCCCGACCGGTACTGGCTGCGGTTGAGGATCGCCGCATTGTTGGCGGCGTCGAGCGCGATGCCGAATTGCCGCTCCCGCTCCTGCGCCGATCGGAGCGCCACCACCGCATTCTCCACATCCTCCAGCGCGAGGAGCACCGTCCCCCGGTACGCCGCGAACGCCCCCTCCGCCGCCGCCTCGCTCGCGCGCACCTGGCTGCGCAACCGTCCGCCGTTGAAGATCGCCTGCGTCAGCCCCGCGAACAGCGCGCCCGTGATCGCGTCTCCGATCCCGCCAATCGTCTGCGCATTGGTGTTGATGTTGCCGCTGATCGCCAGCGCCGGATAGAGCCGGGCGGTCGCCACCCCGATCTGCGCGGTCGCCGCCGCCAGCGTCCGCTCCGACGCGCGCACGTCGGGCCGCCGCCGCAGCACGTCGGCGGGAACGCCCGCGCCGACCACCACCGGCCCGGTCGGAATCGGCTTCGCCGCCGCCAGCTCCGCCCTGAACGCACCAGGGGCCTGCCCTGTCAGCACGCCCAACCGAGACACCGCGGCGTTATATTGCTGCTCCAGATTGGGGATCGTCGCTGCGGTCTGCGCCCGCTGCCCGCGCGCCTGCTCGACGTCGAGGCTCGACACCAGCCCCGCCTGCACCCGGAATCCCGCGATCTCCAGATTGTCGTCCTGCAAGGCCAGGCTCGCGCGCGCATTGGCGATCTGCGCCTGCAACAGCCGCGCCAGCACGTAGTTGCGCGCGACCTCGCCCTGCACCGAGATCAGCACCGCCGCGGAATCGAACCCCGCCGCCTCATATTGCGCGCCGCTCGCCTCGACCGTCCGCCGCACCTCGCCGAAGATGCCGACCTGATAGCTGGCGGAAAGCCCAGCGGTGAAGCTGTTCGACCCGCCCCCGCCGGTGTCGATCACCGTTCCGTCGGGCAAAGTGAACGACCGCCCGCCGCCGCGGATGTTCTCGTTGCGCTGATACCCCGCCGACCCGCTCACCGTCGGCAGCAGGTTCGAGCGGCTCTGGAGGAGGCTCTCGCGCGCCTGCCGCAGCCGCGCCACCGCTTGCGCCACGTCAAGATTGGCGGTCCGGGCCTGCTCGATAAGCCGTCCGAGCACCGGATCGTCGAACCGGTCCCACCAGCGGGTCAGATCCTCCGCGCTCGCCGCGGCGGGCACCGAATATTCTTCCGGCACGCCCAGCTCGCTCGCGGACCGCGGGCGATAGTCGGGGCCGACCGAGCAGCCCGCGAGCACCACAGGCAGAAGGACCACGCGACGCAACATCGCTCACGTGGATGGCCAGCGCGCCGCCCGGTGTCCAGCGCCAAAGTGTCGCGATTTGTCGCCTATTCCAGCTCCAGGATCACCTGATCCACCGCCAGGCTCTCGCCCGCCTTCGCCTCCACGGCCTTGACCCTGCCGGATTTCCCCGCGCGCAAGATGTTCTCCATCTTCATCGCCTCGACCACCGCGAGCGGCTGTCCCGCCTCGACCCGGTCTCCGACACCCACGTCGAGCCGCACCAGCAGCCCCGGCATCGGCGCCAGGAGGAAGCGCGACAGATCGGGCGGCACCTTCTCGATCAGGTGCCGCGTCAGCGCCGCGACATGCGGCGGCAGCACGCGGACGACGTGCGACTTGCCCCGGGCGGTCAGCTTCCACCCGCCGATCACCCGCGCGACCTTCACCGTCAGCGGCTCGTCGTCGATCGTGCAGGCGAATACGCGTTGTCCGGGCCGCCACTGTCCGATGACGTCGAGCGGCGTCTCGTCGTTCGCCAGGTTGACCAGCAGCCCGCCGTCATAGCCGTCGACCGAAGCCTCGAACCGGTCGCCGTCGATCGTCACGACCCGCTCGGTGCTGCTCGCCACCCACGCGCCGAGCTGCCCGCTGACGTCCCTCGCGCGCGCGGATTGCTCCAGGTCGACCACGATCGCGACCGCCGCCAGCTTGCGCCGCAGCGCTTCCGACGCGGGCGCGCCGTGAAACCCGTCCGGATATTCCTCCGCAATGAACCCTGTCGTCAGCGCGCCTTCGCGGAACCGCCGATGCTGCATCAGCGCCGACAGGAAATCGAGGTTGTTCCCCGGCCCTTCGATCTCGAACGCATCGAGCGCCGCCACTTGGCGGTCGATCGCCGCCTCGCGCGTCGGGGCCCAGGTGATCAGCTTGGCGATCATCGGGTCGTAGAACATCGACACCTCGCCGCCCTCGACCACCCCGTCATCGACCCGGGTATAGGCCGACTGCTCCGCAGCGCCCTCCGCCACACCACCCGTCACCCCAGCGAACGCTGGGGTCTCCTCGTGGAGAGGACCGGAGCCATCACCCAAAGACCCCAGCCTTCGCTGGGGCGACGCGGGGAGATACGGCTGCTGGTACGCCTCAGCCTTGGGCGGCGCATAGCGCACCAAACGCCCCGTGCTCGGCAGGAACCCCCGGTACGGGTCCTCCGCATACACCCGGTTCTCCACCGACCACCCGTCGAGCCGCACCTCGTCCTGGGTCAGCGGCAGCCGCTCCCCCGCCGCCACCCGGATCATCAGCTCGACCAGATCGAGTCCGGTGACGCATTCGGTCACCGGATGCTCCACCTGCAGCCGAGTGTTCATCTCGAGAAAGTAGAAGCTCTCGCCCGTCGTGTCGGCCCCCGACACGATCAACTCCACCGTTCCTGCGGAATAATAGCCCACCGCCCGCGCCAGCGCGACCGCCTGCTCCCCCATTGCGCGGCGCATCTTGGGCGTGACGAAGGGCGACGGCGCTTCCTCGACCACCTTCTGGTGCC
>SXHP01000247.1 GCA_005773165.1 Sphingomonadales bacterium
GAGTTATCGTCGCCGGCGGAATCGTGATGTGGACGGGCCAGAACTGGCCGGACCTGGTGCTCGGCGTCGCGGTCGCCGCCATCGCCATCAAGGGCGGCATCGACATCCTGAAAGATCACCGGCTCGATGGAGCGCGCGATGAACGAAACCGCGCGCCGCCGTGAAAAGCAGATGGCGTACAACGAGGCGCACGGCATCACCCCGCAAACGATCCGCCGCAACATCGGCGACATTATCGCGCACGTGGCGTCGGGCGACCAGGTCACCGTCCCCATCGACGACGACCGCCCCCACATGGTCGGCCACAACCTGCGCGCCTATATCGAGGACCTCGAAAAGCGCATGCGCAAGGCCGCCAGCGACCTCGAGTTCGAGGAAGCCGGCCGCCTCCGCGACGAAATCCGCCAGCTGGAGCAGGAGGAGCTCGGTCTGCCGGTCGAGGAGCATAAGGCGCCGGTGATGGGCCGGAGCAACGAGGGCAAGCCGGGAACGCGCAAGACGCGATACGGCAAGCAGCAGAAGATGCGGATGAATGGAGGGAGTCGGCGCTAAGCTCAACCGAAGCCCAAGCGCATCTCCAACGGGACTCTGCTAAAACGCGGAACTCGTTACGGAGAGCACAATGATCCGCAGCTTCGCCGACCCGGAGACCGAGCGCATCTGGAACCGTGATCGGAGCCGCAAGCTGCCGACAGATATGCAGCAGCGCGCCATGCGCCGCCTCACGCTACTCGATTCGGCGCTGAGCCTCGACGAACTCGGCAACCTGAAAGGCAACCGGCTGCACGCGCTTAAGGACGATCGCGCGGGACAACATTCCATTGCCATCAACATGCAGTGGCGGATATGCTTTATTTGGAAGGACGGGGACGCACATGACGTCGAAATCATCGACTATCACTGATCCCGATTGGCTTGAAAACGAGCATGCGGGTCAGGTGCTGGTCAGCGAGTTTCTGGAGCCCGAGGAGTTGAGCGTCGCACAACTCGCAGGGCATGTCGGGGTGACACCGGCGCGGATCGCGTCGGTGATCAACGGCGCTCGCCCGATCGACGCGGAACTAGACCTTCGCCTCGCCCGCTATTTCGGTATGTCGGAAGGGTTCTTCCTGCGGCTCCAGGATCGCTACGAGATCGTCGAGGCCAAGCGCTCCCTGGCGGGGGCGTTGGATCGCATCATCCCGCGCGCTGCCTAAATGTCCGCGGCTGCGCGAAGGCGTGGCCGATGCTCAGATCACTTCGCCGTCACCACCAACTCCGTCCGCCGGTTCTCAAATCGCCCCTGCGCGGTCGCGTTCGTTTCGGCGGGGTTCGCCTCGCCGCCCGACGCCGCCTCGATCCGGCCCTTGTCGACCCCACGGGCGGTCAGCGCCGCGACGACCGAGGCCGCGCGCTGCGCGCCGAGCTGCGCGTTGCTCGGCGACGATCCCCGCGCGTCGGTATAGCCGACGACCCGCGCCCGCGCTGCCGGGTACGCCGACAGGATCTGCGCCAGCGCGCTGATGTTCGCCTGGTCGACCGGACGGATCGCCGCCGATCCGGTGTCGAAGTTGAGCTTGTCGAAAGTGAAGCTCCGCGGCGCGGGCTCGTCGGAGGCGAGGTAGCGCTGGAGCTCGTAGTTGAGCCCCGCGGTCTCGAGCGAGACACGCCGGCCGTCGGGCAGCGCCACTTCCTCCACCCCGAGCGGCGCGGTGGCGACCGTTTCAGCCCCCGCGACCGGCGCGACCGTCTCGTCGCGGTCGCCCGCGCAGCTGCGGAACAGCAGCAGCAGCAGGACCAGCCCGACCAGCGCCACGATCCACGGCAGGTAATAGTTTCCGCGCGGACGGGCGCCCTCGACCTGGCGGTTCTTGACCGGCGGAAACGGCGCCTCGCCGTGATCCGCGACCGCCCCGGTCACCCCCGCCGCCGCGACCAGCCCCATCGCCGTCGCGGTGGTGCCGACATGGACGTGCTCGTCGACTCGGGTGACGTCGCTCAGGGGCACGTAATGGTGGCGGTCGTCGTTCGAATCCTGGCGGGTCAGCTTGATCCGCTGGCCGTCGACATGATCGACGGTGCCGATGTGCATGCCGTCGGAGCCGACGACCTCCATGCGCGCGCGAATGTCCGATGCCTGTGCCATGCCGACGGTCCCCGTCCTGTTACCAACCAGTCCTGTTCCGCGCAGAACGGTTGCGGTCCGGCGACGTTCCGTCCGCGTTACGACCCGCCGCCCGCATCCTTCTTCGGCATCAGCGCGTCGTCCTTTGCCTTGGCCGCCTTGTACGCCGGGCGGGCGGTGAGCCGCTCGACATAAGGCATGAAGGCGTCGCGTTTCGGCAAGGTGCCGAACATCACGCCCCAGACGATCTGCGCGCCGAACGCGACGTCGGCCGCCGTGAACCGGTCGCCGCAGACATAGTCGCGTCCGTCGAGGAACCCGTCGAGCGTGTCGACCACCTGCTCCAGGCTCCCATATCCCGCCATGACCTGCTGCTCGGGGGTCAGCTCCACCTTCATGTAGCTGTTGGTGATCGCGGACTCGATCGGCCCCGCACCGAAGAACATCCAGCGGTAGTAAGCCGCGCGCTCGTCATCGGTCTCGGGGGCCAGCCGCGCCTCCGGGAACACCTCGGCGAGATACGCGCAGATCGCCGACGCCTCCGTCACGACGCGGCCATCGTGGCGGATCGCAGGACCCTTGCCCATCGGATTGATCGCGAGATAATCGGGGGCCTTCATCGTCGTGCCGTATTCGAGGATCACCTCCTCGTACGGCTCGCCGGTCTCTTCGATCATCCAGCGCGCGATCTGTCCGCGCGACATGGGGTTGGTGTAGAGCGTCAGCGTCATGGCATGTCCTTTCAGACGTCGAGATGGCGATGAAGAAAGGCGGCGGTGCGCGCCCAGGCTTGAGCGGCGGCGGCCGCGTCGTAGCGCTGGGCGGAGGTGTCGTTGCTGAAGGCGTGGTCGACGCCGGGGTAGGTGAACGCCTCCACCGGCCTGCCCGCGGCCTTGAGCGCGGCGACCCACGGCTCACCCGTCGCCGCGACGCGCGCGTCCCTCTCGGCATAATGGAGCAGGAGCGGCATCCGCACCTTGGCGGCCTCCGACGGTGCCGGCGCAGGACCGTAATAGCTGACGCCGCCTGCGAACGCCGCGCCGCCCGCCGCCGCCAGCCGGTTGACCAGCCCGCCGCCCCAGCAGAAGCCGACCGTCCCGACCTTGCCCGTCCCGCCGCGGCGCGTTCGGTAGCGCTCGGCGAACCCGATCGCCTGCGCGATGACGAGGTCGTAATCCGCGGTCCCGATCAGCGCCCGCGCCGCGTCCTCGTCGGCGGGTGTGCCGCCCTGAGGTGCGAGAAAGTCGACCGCCGCGGCGTCGAAACCCTCCAGCGCCACCCGCCGCGCGACGTCCTGGATGTGCGGGGTCAGGCCGCGGTTCTCGTGAATGACGATCACCGTCCCGCGCCGCTTCGCGCCCTTTCGGGGCGAAACCACATAGGCGGCCGCGGGCTTGCCCGCGATCGTGCCCGACCAGCGGTCCGCCTGCAGCCGCGGATCGTCGGGCGCGACCTTCGCCGCCGCCGCGGGCGAGGCGGCGATCCCCCCGATCAACGCCTCCGCCGCCGCAGCGCTTCCGGCGAGCGCGGTCATCTGGCGCAGCAGCGTGCGGCGGTCGTGATGATCGTGGGTGAAGGCGTCGTACAGGTCGACGGCCTTGCCGCTTATGGCCGCATCGCGATCAAACGATCCGTTCATGCCGATCCCTTATGCCGTTGCGGAGGAATGAAGGCGCCGCCGCCGCGCGCGAAGCGCCAGCGGCACGGCCGCAGGCAGCAGCGCATAGGTCCAGGGCGCCGCGAACACCCAAGGAAACGGGAGCTGCGCCAGCAGGACCGACAGGATTCCCGACGCGGTGGCGACGCTCCAGGCGATCTTCCCGTCGCCGCCCCGCGCGTCGAGGTCGCCCCGCCGCTCGCCATGCGCATAAAGCGCGGCGGTCAGCCCCGCCATGACCGTGAAGCCGACGCCGTAGAGTGTGAACACGCCGCCGAAATCGAGCGCGCCGCTTCCCTTGCTCGACACGAAGTCGGTCAGCATTCCGGTCATCACCCGGACCGGGTGAACATAGACCAGCACCGTGAAGACGAGCGCAAGGCTCAGCAGCACCGACCCGCTGTCGCTGGCCCCGCCCGCGCGCCGCCATTGCACATGCGCGTACCAGAAATTGGCGATCAGCGCGAAACCGGCGGCGAACGCGGGAACGCGCCACATCGCCTCGACAAGCTGACCATAGCCGAACCCCTGATCGCCGCCCGCGATCACGAGCAGGGTCAGCGCGAACGCGAAAGCGCCGTCGACGAAATTGTCCAACCGGCCGGCTGCGCGATCCTCGCCCACTCCCCCTCCCTTGCCGGGTCGAGGCTACGCGCGTTGCGCACGCCCGCGCAAGGGGCTCGGCGCGTCAGGCGGCCCACCACCATCGCACCCCGTCGCGGGTCTCCGTCGCCGCGCGGCTCTCGCGCTCCAGCCGCCGGAGGTGCGCCAAGGCCTCGCCGGTCGCCATGCCGAGCATGTCCTGGCCGATCGTCCGGCGGAACAGCACCGCGAAGGCGTCCACCGCGCGCCGCGGCTCGGCCAGATGCGCATGAAGCGCGTCCAGCCGCTCGCGATGCTCGCTCGCCATCGCGTCCAGCCGCGCGTGGAGCCCGGTGAAGGGATCGCCATGGCCGGGCAGGACAAGCAGGTCGGCGGGCAGCGCGCGCAGCTTGTCGATGGAATTAAACCATTCCCCCAGCGGATCGGCGTCGGGCTCCGACACCGTCATCGACACGTTGGGGCTGATCCGCGGCAGCACCTGGTCGCCCGCGATCAGCACGCCTGCGCCCTCGTCCAGCAGGCACGCATGCTCCGGACTGTGCCCCGAACCGGTGACGACGCGCCAGTCACGCCCGCCGATCGCAAGCGCCTGTCCGTCGACCAGCCGCGAGAACCCCATCGGCAGCGGGGTCACGATTCGCCGGAACCCAGCCCAGCCGCGCGCCTGCGCCGCCGCGACCTGCGCCTCGTCCCAGCCGGCGGCGCGCCAGAACGCGAGCATTTCGTCGGGTACGGCGTCGCGCGCGTCGGCGATCAGCATCCGCGCATAGAGCCACTCGGTCCGCGTCATCAGCAGCGGCGCCTCGTGGTGCGCGCACATCCAGCCTGCGAGGCCGATATGGTCGGGATGGAAATGCGTGCCGATCACCCGCGTGACGCGAGTCCCGGCCAGGTCGCCCCGGAACACCGCCTTCCACGCCTCGCGCGCGTCGGGGGTGTTCATGCCGGTGTCGACGAGCGCTACGCCGTCAGCATCGTCGAGGAGCCAGCAGTTGACGTGCCTGAGCGGCCCCGGAACCGCGATGCGGACCCAGCGGATGCCGGGGGCGACGGTCATCGTGCCTCCAGCGGGCGGCTCGGCCTTTGCAAAGGGGTAGATCATTAAACCCCGGTTACCCTCCGTCACCCCGGACTTGTTCCGGGGTCCAGCGGTCCGCGAGCGATGCGGCTCGAGGCACGTAGCACATCGCCCAGCTCAACCCTGGACCCCGGCACAAGGCCGGGGTGACGGGGAGGTCCACGACATGTTTAAGTGATATGTCGTCCGATCGACACACCCTCAGCGCTTGAACGGGTCGTCGAACAGCGGCTTGGGCGCAGGCGTCTCGCCCGCCAGTTCGGCCTCGCGCGCCGCGGTGCGCTCGGCGCGGAGCTGGCCGAGCAGCGCCTCGCGATCGCCCTCCAGCCGGGTGTCGGTGACGGGGGCCTCGATCCCGGCCGCCTTCGCCGCCTTGGCGACCGCCGCGTCCAATTCGCGCTGCGTCGTCAGGCCCAGCGTCACCGGGTCCTTGGGGGTGATGTTGGCGATGTTCCAATGGCTGCGGTCGCGGATTGCCGCGATCGTCGTGCGGGTGGTGCCGATCAGCAGCCCGATCGCGCCGTCGGTGATCTCCGGGTGGTTGCGGATGATCCAGGCGATGCCGTCGGGCTTGTCCTGGCGCTTGGACACGGGGGTGTAGCGCGGCCCCTTGGTCCGGCGGACCTGCTCGGGGCCTTTGAGCATCTGCAGCCGGTAGTTCGGGTCGGCCTGCCCCTTGTCGATCTCGTCCTGCGTGATCTCGTGCGCGCGCACCGGGTCGCGCCCGGTCAGCTTGGTCGCGGCGGTGTCGTCCGCGATCGCCTGCACCTCCAGGATGTGGAGCCCGCAGAATTCGGCGATCTGCTCGAACGAGAGCGCGGTGTTGTCGACCATCCAGGACGCGGTCGCGTGGGGCATGAGCGGCTGGGCCACTGGGGAAACTCCCGATCGTATAAACAAATAGGGCCGCCCCTCATCGGAGCGGCCGCGGTATGAGGCAGCGACTTAGTGCCGGGAGCGCGTCAGGGCAAGCGCCGCGCCCGCATTCACGCGATTGCAACATCTTGGCCGCACAGGCGCAACGCATTGACGCGCCGCAGCGGCGTGCGCCATCATCCGAACCGTTCAATGGAGGTCGCCCAACATGAAGTCCCGTTTCGCACGCACGCTCGCCACAACCGCGGCCGCCGCGCTTCTCACCGTGTCGACCGGCGCCGCCGCCGCGCCGAACCGCGCCGCGCCGTTGGCGCTCGCCAAGTCGCCCGCCGCGCGCGCCGGGACGGCGACCGCGAACAAGAGCCGTCTGGGCGCGGATGTCGCGGGCTCGACGCTGATCAACATCGGCATCCTCGCCGCGCTCAGCGTGCTCGTGCTGACCGTGGTCGCCAGCGACGGCGCCGATTCGCCCGACAGCCCGTAACGATCGAGGAGGAAGGGGCCGCTACCGCGCGGCCCCGACCTCCAGCACGATCTTGCCGACATGCTCGCCCGCCTCCATCCGGCGGTGCGCATCCGCCGCTTGGTCGAGGCGGTATGTCCGGTCGATCACCGGCTTCAGCTTGCCCGCCTCGACATGCGGCCACACCGTCCGCGCCAGCTCGTCGGCGACCAGCGCCTTGAACCCCAGGTCGCGCCCGCGCAGCGTCGATCCGGTCAAGGTCAGCCGCCGGCGCATGATGTCGAACAGCGGCACCGTCGCCTCCGCCCCGCGCTGCACCGCGATCGACACGTGGCGGCCGTCCTCCGCCAGGCACTTCAGATTGCGCGGCACATAGTCGCCGCCGACCATGTCGAGCACCGCCGCCACGCCCTTGCCCGCCGTGATCTCCTCCACCCGCGCGACGAAATCCTCGGCGCTGTAGTTAATCGCATGCGCCGCCCCCAGCGCCAGCGCCGCTGCGCATTTCTCCGCCGATCCCGCGGTGACGATCACCTCCAGCCCGAACAGCCGCCCCAGCGCGATCGCCATCGTGCCGATGCCGCTGGTGCCGCCATGGACCAGCACCGCGTCGCCCTCCGTCGCATAGGCGCGCTCGAACAGATTGGTCCACACGGTGAACAGCGTCTCGGGCATCGCCGCCGCCTCGACCATCGACAAGGCGTCGGGCACGGACAGGCACTGGCCCAGCGGCGCGGCCGCATATTCGGCATAGCCGCCGCCTGCGAGCAGCGCGCACACCCGCTGCCCGACCTGCTCGCGCCCGACGCCCTCGCCCGCGGCGACGATCGTCCCCGCGACCTCCAGCCCCGGGATCGACGGCGCGCCCGGCGGCGGCGGGTACAGGCCGCGGCGCTGGAGCACGTCGGGGCGGTTGATCCCCGCCGCCTCGACCCGGATCAGCACCTCGCCCTCGCGCGGCGCAGGGGTCGGTCGCTCGACGACCATGAGCACCTCGGGCCCGCCCGGCGCTTCGGGGTCGATCGCGCGCATCGTCGTCGGAATCGCGTCCATCGTCTTCCCCGCTGGCGCCCGCGCCCTTATTGACATCGCCTGCGCGCCGGTCAACGCTGCACGCCATGGACCTGGACGACGCGCTTCCCCGTCCCGACGATCTGCTGACGCAACTCGCGCGGCAGGATCTCGATCCCTTGTCGGTCGCCGAGCTGGAGGCGCGGATCGCCGCGCTGAAGGGCGAGATCGCGCGCAGCCGCCGCCGAATGGAACGCGCCGTTAACCATCGCGCAAGCGCCGACAGCCTATTCAGGTCGTGAGCGGGAGCGCCGCCCGAGCTGCCGGGCGGTTTCCGGCTTGATGCGGGGGGCGGGACTTCCGACATGAGGGTCAACCGGCCGCGATCTCCCGAGCGGCCGACCGGAGTATCTTGATGCCATCCTTCGCCCCCGCGCTGGAGACCACGCTGCACAAGGCCCTCGAAGCCGCCAGCGCGCGCCGCCACGAATACGCCACCCTCGAACACCTGCTGCTCGCGCTGATCGACGACGAGCATGCGTCCAAGGTGATGACCGCGTGCAAGGTCGACCTGGGCGAGCTGAAGACCACCGTCGCGCATTATCTCGACACCGAGCTCGACGCCTTGAAGGTCGACGCCGCGACCGATCCCTCGCCGACGTCGGGCTTCCAGCGCGTCGTCCAGCGCGCGATCCTCCACGTCCAGTCGTCGGGCCGCGACGAGGTGACCGGCGCCAACGGGCTCGTCGCTTTGTTCTCCGAGCGTGAAAGCTACGCGGTCTATTTCCTCCAGCAGCAGGACATGAGCCGCCTCGACGCGGTCTCCTTCATCAGCCACGGCGTCGGCAAGGGCGGCGCGTCCGAAGCCGCGACCCCCAAGGGCGCGGCGGAGGAGGAGAAGCCCGCCAAGGGCGCCGACGGCAAGAACAAGAGCGAAAGCGCGCTGAAGCAATTCTGCGTCGACCTCAACGAAAAGGCGAAGAACGGCAAGGTCGATCCGCTGATCGGCCGCGGGCCGGAGGTCGACCGGACGATCCAGATCCTGTGCCGCCGCTCCAAGAACAACCCGCTCTACGTCGGCGATC
>SXHP01000248.1 GCA_005773165.1 Sphingomonadales bacterium
CCTGAATTTCGACGAAGATCTCCTCGTCGGCGAAGCGGCGGACCAGCGCGTCGGTCAACGGCAGCTCCAGATACCCCGCGATCGCCTGCGCCAGCGGCGGGTTGGAATTGCCGGTGATGAGTTTCATGACACGTCCCTTACAATCGCCTGGCCCCTTATCGGCGCGGCAGGGCAAGCGGAAGGGGCTTGCCCCGCGCCCTTCCCGATCTAAGGCGCAGCGATGACCGTCACCCGTTTCGCTCCGTCCCCCACCGGCACGCTCCACGTCGGCAACATCCGCGCGGCGCTTCATAATTGGCTTTGGGCGCGCAAGAGCGGCGGGCGGTTCGTGCTCCGGATCGACGACACCGATGCGGAGCGCAGCGAAGAACGGTTCGTGGACGCGATCCGGCGCGATCTCGCGTGGCTCGGGCTCGCTCCGCAAGCCGAGGTGCGGCAGTCGGAGCGGTTCGCGCTGTACGAGGCGCGGTTCGCCGCGCTGGTCGCGGCGGGGCGCATCTATCCGGCGTATGAGAGCGCGCAGGAGCTCGACCTCAAGCGCAAGGTGCTGCTCGGGCGCGGGCTGCCGCCGATCTACGACCGGGCGGCGCTGGCGCTGGGCGACGCCGAGCGCGCGCGGCTGGAGGCCGAGGGGGTGCGGCCGCACTGGCGGTTCAAGCTCGACCACGCCGCGCCGATCGCCTGGGACGACCTGATCCGCGGCCCCCAGCATTTCGACGCGGGGACGATGAGCGACCCGGTGATCCGCCGCGCCGACGGATCGTGGCTGTACATGCTCCCCTCCGCGATCGACGATGCCGACCTCGGCATCACGCACGTCGTCCGCGGCGAGGACCATGTGTCGAACACCGCGCTGCAGCTCCAGATGTTCGCCGCGATGGGCGCGGAGCCCCCCGCCTTCGCGCACGCGGCGCTGCTGACCGGCGCGGAGGGGAAATTGTCCAAGCGGCTGGGCTCGCTCGGGGTCGATCACTTCAGGGAAGTCGGGATCGAGCCGCAGGCGATCCGGGCGCTGCTCGCACGGCTGGGAACCAGCGATCCGGTCGAGGCGGTCGATGACACGGCGCTCACCGCGACGTTCGACTTCGCCCGCTTCGGCCGCGCGCCGGCGCGGTTCGACGAGGCCGAGCTGGCGCAGCTCAACGCGCGGGTGGTCCACGCGCTCGATCATGCCGCGGTCGCCGATCGCTTGCCCGCGGGGATGGGCGAGGCTGAGTGGCTGGCGGTGCGGCCCAACCTCCATACGGTCGCCGAGGCCGCCGACTGGCATCGTGTCGTCGAGGGGCCCGTCGACGCCGAGCCCGCGGACGAGGACCGCGACTTCCTCCTCGCCGCCGCCGCGCTCGCCGCGACGATCGACTGGAGCGCGGACCCGTGGCACGCGCTGACGACGGGGCTGAAGGAGAGGACCGGGCGCAAGGGCAAGGCGCTGTTCCTGCCGCTGCGGCGCGCGCTCACCGGGCGCGAACAGGGGCCGGACATGGCGGCGCTGCTGCCGCTGATCGGGCGCGAGCGGGCGCTGGAAAGGCTGGGTCTGGCCTAGCGGAACGCGCGCCCCTACATTTGCGCGCATGGGATTCTTCAGCCGCTTCTCGCCGGTTCGCGCAATCCGCGACCTCCGCCTGTTCCTGTCGCAGCGCAAGCCCTACGAACTCGGCTTCCTGGCGCTGTCGATCGCGGTGACCACGTTCCTGATCTACGCCTTCGCGCGCGACAGCTATGCCGAAAAGGTCTATCGGCCGAACATCATCTATGTCGAGCAATGGCGCGCCGACCGCACCGACGCCGAGATCATCGCGCAGCAGAAGATCGACGAGCCGATTCGCCAAAGGGCGCTCGCCGAGCAGCGCCGCGCGGACGAGGAGCGCCGCCAGTCGTTCGAGCGGCTCGACAAGAAGCTGGAAAGCTGGGGGTTCTGACCGACGCGCGGTGGATGGCCGCGGCGCTCGCGCTCGGGCGACGGACGCGGGGACGGACCGCGCCCAATCCCAACGTCGGGTGCGTGATCGTCGGGGACGGGCGCGTCGTCGGGCGCGGCTGGACGCAGCCGGGCGGTCGGCCGCATGCCGAGGCGGTCGCGCTGGCCGAAGCGGGCGAGGCGGCGCGGGGCGCCACCGCCTATGTGACCCTCGAACCCTGCGCGCATGCATCGCCCCGGGGTCCCGCCTGCGCCGACCTGCTGATCGCGGCGGGCGTCGCGCGGGTCGTCGCGGGATTGCGCGATCCCGATCCGCGGACGAACGGCGCCGGACTGGCGCGGCTCGCCGCGACGGGGGCAGCGGTCGTCGCCGGCGTGGAGGCCGAGGCCGCAGAACGATCGATGGCGGGGTTCCTCACCCGTCGCGCGCTCGGGCGGCCGCACGTCACGCTCAAGCTGGCGACCTCGCTCAACGGGTGCATCGCGCTTGCCTCGGGGGAGAGCCGCTGGATCACCGGCCCCGAAGCGCGCGCGCATGCGCATCTGGAGCGGGCGCGGCATGAGGCGATCCTGGTCGGGCGGGGGACGCGGGAGGCGGATGCGCCGAAGCTGGATGTGCGGCTGGCGGGGCTGGAGGAGCGGTCGCCGCTGCGGATCGTGCTAACCGGTCACCCTCACCCATCGCCGCTTCGCGTCTCTCCCTCTCCCGAGGGGAGAGGGAAGGGGCCCGCCGCCTCAGGCGGCGGGAAGGGTGAGGGTGAGTGGGTCTACATCGCAGCGCCCTCCGCCATCGCCACCCTCCCCAACACCGACCACCTCCTTATCGAAGGCGGCGCGCGCGCCGCCGCCGCTTTCCTCGCCGCCGATCTCGTCGACCGGCTCCTCCTCTACCGCGCGCCGGTCATCATCGGCGGCGGCTTGCCGAGCATCGCGAGCATCGGTATGACAACGCTATCAGAGGCGCACGGACGCTGGCGGCGGGTCGACCGCCGCACGCTTGGCAGCGACACGCTGGAGGTCTACCAGCGCACGCGAAACGAGGACTGAATGTTCACCGGGATCGTCACCGACATCGGCCGCATCGCGCGCGTGGAGCCGCGCGGCGACACGCGCGTGGTGATCGACACCGCCTATGACACGAGCGGGGTCGATCTCGGCGCGTCGATCAGCTGTTCGGGGGTCTGCCTGACCGTCGTCGACAAGTCCGCGCAAGGAGCGCCCGGCTGGTTTGCGGTCGACGTGTCGGGCGAGACGCTGGCGCGCACCGCGGACCAGTGGCGCGAGGGCGCCGAGCTCAACCTGGAGCGCGCGATGAAGCTCGGCGAC
>SXHP01000249.1 GCA_005773165.1 Sphingomonadales bacterium
ATACCAATAGCCGCCGATGCGCAGCCACAACGGCCGCATTTCCGCGACGAGCCGTTCTCCGATTCCGACGGTGCAATCCTCGTGGAACGCCGCATGGTTGCGGAACGAGCCCAGGAACAGCTTCAGCGACTTGGATTCGACGATCGTCTCGTCCGGCGCATAGTCGATCACCAGATGCGCGACGTCGGGCTGCGCGGTGACCGGGCACAGCGAAGTGAACTCGGGCGCCGCGAACCGCACCAGATAGGTGCTCCGCGGTCGCGGATTGGAAACGTAATCGAGGACGGCCTCGTCCGGAGAGGCGGGGAGCGCGCTGCTCTGCCCGAGGTGCTTGGGTGTCATGCGCGCGCATGTAGGGCGTCGGGTCCGGGATGGCCACGCCGATCCACTTGCAGCGGCTCCGTCCGCGCCTTCTCCACTGAGCGAGATCAATGCTGGACTCTGCGACTTGTTCGCATTAGCGACGCTCTCAAGGGGGATTGAGAATGATTCGCAAGGTTGCCGCATCGGCCGCGCTTCTGGCCACCTCCACGCCGGCATGGGCCCGCGACGAGCCCGCCGCCTCGGTCGACAGCGCGGACGATCAGGCGGAGGCGCGCCGCCGCGACGGCACGGAGGTCGTCGTCACCGGTCAGCGCACCATTCCCGGCGGGCAGGTCGCCAAGGATTCGCGCCTCGGCATCCTCGGCGATTCGGACGTCTATGCCGCCCCCTTCAGCGTCAAGGCGTATACCGCCGAACTGATCCGCGATCAGGGCGCGCGCAGCATCAACGACATCGTCGCCTATGATCCGTCGATCCGGGTCAGCCTGTCGTCGACCTTCGTGCTCGACCAGAGCTCGATCCGCGGCTTTCTCGTCATCAGCAGCAGCTATCTGTTCGACAATCTGCCGGGCATGACGCCCAGCTACGGAACCGTGCCGATCGCGCATTTCGACCGGGTCGACATCTTCAAGGGGCCGGCGTCCGCGCTGACCGCGGCGGTCGGCACCGTGGGCGGCACGATCAATCTTGCGCCCAAGCGCGCGATCGACGTGCCGGTCAATTCGGTGACCGTCTCCGCGCAGAACGACGTGCTGCTCGGCGGCCATGCCGATTTCGGGCGGCGCTTCGGCCCCGGCGGCGCGTTCGGCGTCCGCGTCAACGTCTCGGCCGAGAAGGGCACGCTGTTTGACGGCGGCAGGCGCGAACAATGGACCCCGACGATCGCGCTCGATTACCGCGGCGGCCCGTTCCGTGCTACGATCGACGCGGGCTATATCGAATACAAGTCGGAAGGGCCGGGCGTGAACTACAGCCTTCGACCCGGCGCGACCCTGCCGCGAGCGCCCGATCCGACGATCAACATCACCCCCCGCTGGAGCTTCACCGATAACGAGAGCTGGTACGCGATCGGCGGGGCGGAGCTGGACCTGGCGGAGGGCGTCACCGCCTATGCCCGCTACGGCGAGAACCGCCAGTACGTGCAGCGCGTCAATCTTTCGATCAGCGCGCTCGACAGCGCGGGCGCGTTCAACGTCACCGGCTATTCCTACGGGCCGTGGCGCAACGCCAAGAAGACCGGCGAGATCGGCGTGCGCGCGCGCGCGGTCACCGGGCCGCTCACCCACAATCTCGTGGTCTCCGCGTTGCAACTGAAGGGCGGGCTGAGCGAGTTCGGCGGCGCATCGACCGCGCTCACCGGTCAGCCCGCCGGCAGCATCTATCGCCCCTATCCGCTCGCCGATCCCTATGCGGCGGGGCTCCCGGCCGACAACATCGTCGGAGCGGTCCAGCCCAACCTGCAAAGCGTCGCGATCGCCGACGACATCGGGGCGTTCGACGATCGCCTCCGCGTGATCCTGAGCGCGCGGCGTCAGCGGCTGCGCCAGGCGCTCTATGACCAGACCAGGACCACGCCGACGGTCGCGGCGCTCTTCAAGGTCACGCCGGCGCTGTCGCTCTACACCAATTACGCCGAAGCGCTGACGCAGGGAGCGGTCGCGCCCTCCGACGGCACCGTCGACAACCCGGGCGAGCAGCTGCCGCCCTATGTCTCGCGCCAGCATGAATTGGGCGCGAAGTGGAACGCGGGCCGCTTCGGCGTCACCCTCGCCTGGTTCGACATCCGCCAGGACTTCGCGGTGATCGCCGACCGCCGCTTCGTCATCGGCGGCGAGCAGCGCAACCGCGGCGTCGAGCTGGAGACGTTCGGCGAGCCGGTGAAGGGCACGCGCGTCCTCGGCGGCGCGGCCTGGATCGACGCGATCCAGAGCAGGACCGCGACCGGCGCGACGACGGGCCGAAAGGCCTTGGGCGTTCCCGAATGGACCGTGAACCTCGGGGTCGAGCACGATTTCGCCGCCTTGCCCGGCTTCACCGTCACCGCGCGCTACATCCATACCGGCAAGAGCTTCGTCGACCTCGTCAACACGCAGGTGGTTCCCGCCTGGGATCGCTTCGACGCCACCGCGCGCTACAGGGTTCAGGTGCAGGACACGTTGCTCACGGTGCGCACAGGCGTGACCAACGTGTTCGACGACCGCTATTGGACGGCGGGCGGGCGCAACATCATCTCGGTCGCGGCCCCGCGCACTTGGTTCACCTCACTCAGCGCGGATTTCTGACGATGCGCCGTTCCCTTGTCCTCTGGCACCGCTGGTTCGGCCTGATCGGCGGCATATGGCTCCTGCTGATGGCGGCGACGGGATCGATCCTGGTCTTCTACGAAGAGATCGATCGCGCGCTGAACCCGGACCTGTTCACCGCGTCGGCGGGGCCGTCCCGCCCCGCCGACGCGCTCGCCGCAGCCGCGGTCGCGGGCAGGCCGGAGTCGATCGTCCGCTACATCAACCTGCCCGACGAACCCGGCGACGTCGCGCGCGTCTACCTCGCGCCTCGCCCCGCCGCCGCGCCGATCAAGGACGCTCCTGCCTGGGAAGTGATGGTCGACCCCGCTTCCGCAGTCGTGCTCGGGCTGCGCGACCGCAACGCGATCGACCTCGGCCGCCGCGGCGTCATGGCCTTCCTCTACAAGTTCCACCACTCGCTCCACGGCGGCCCCTGGGTCGAATGGCTGCTCGGCCTGCTCGCGCTCGCCTGGACGCTCGATCACGTCGCGGCGGTCGTCCTTGCGGTGCCGAACCCGCGCCGCTGGCGCGACAGCTTGCGGCTGCGCCGCGGCGTCGCGGGTCACAAGCGCGTCTTCGATCTTCACCGCGCCGGCGGCTTGTGGCTGCTGCCGGTGACGCTCGTGCTCGCGGTGTCGGGGGTCTATTTCAATCTGCCCGACACGTTCAGGACCGTGGTGAGCGCCGCGTCGCCGGTCACGCCGCGCCCCGACCAGCGCGCCCCCGATCTGCCGCGCCCGCTCGAAGCGCCGCCGGTGTCGTTCAGCCGGGCGGTCGCCGCGGTCCCCGCCGCCAGGGTCGACGGCGTCGCCTACAATGCCGCCAAGGGGCTGTATTGGCTGCGGGTGTTCGATCCCCGCGACATCGACTCCTACGGACGGCGCTGGATCTATGTCGACGCCCGCAGCGCCCGCGTGGTGTCCGACTCGCATGCGGCGTCGGGGACCGCGGGCGACGTGATCATGGCATGGCAGTTCCCGCTTCATTCGGGCAAGGCGTTCGGCTGGACGGGGCGTCTGCTGATCTTCGTCGCAGGGCTCGCGGTCAGCGGCTTTGTCGTCACCGGCTTCCTGATCTGGGGCCGCAAGGCCAAGGCCAGGCGGCGGAGCGAGGCGGCGCGGCGCGGGCGCCCCGCCGCGGGCGCGATCCCGGCCCCGGCGGAGTAGCGCGACCGTCTGTCCTACAGCCGACGCCGCGTGTTACACCGCGGCATGATCGCGTCGCCCCCCGGAACCAGCCTGCGCCTGAACGGAAACGATCGCCTCCGACCGTTTCCGTTCACGTGTAAACCGGTGACAACGTGGCTCAGCGTCGACGTATCGACGAGTATCAACGTTCCCGCTTCGCCGATCAGCTTTCGCGTCTAGGATCAACCACATGGACCCACTCGTCTCCACCGCCTGGCTCGCCGAGCACGCCGCCGGGGTGCGGATCGTCGACGCAAGCTGGTACCTGCCCGAACACGCCCGCGACGCGCGCGCCGAGTTCGCCGCCGCGCACATTCCCGGCGCGCTGTTCCTCGATCTGGCGACGCTGGTCGACACCGAATCACCGCTGCCGATGATGTGTCCCCCAGCCGACGAGATCACCGATCGGCTTGCGCTGCTCGGCGTCGCGGCGGGCGAGCCGATCGTCCTCTACGACGCTTCGCCGCTCCGCTCGGCGGCGCGCGCCTGGTGGATGCTGCGGATGGGCGGGATCGCCGACGTCGCGATCCTCGACGGCGGCTTCGCCCGGTGGCGCGCGGAGGGGCATGTCGAAATGGGCGAAAGCGTGATCCACGCCTCCGCCGCGCACCGCGCGGGCGCGCCGCTCGCGACGCTGCGCACGTTTGAAGCGATGCGCGACAACCAGGCGACCCGCGGCGAACAGGTAATCGACGCGCGCTCGCCCGCCCGCTTCGCCGGGGAGGAAGCGGAGACCCGCGCGGGCGTCGCGCCCGGGCATATCCCCGAATCGCGCAACCTCCATTACGCCACGCTCTTCAACCCCGACGGGACGTGGAAGCGGGGCGATGCGCTCGCTCGCGCCTTCGCCGACGCAGGCGTCGATCTCGATCGCCCCGCGGTCGCGACCTGCGGATCGGGAGTGACCGCCGCCGTCCTCGTCTTCGCCGCGCACCTGCTCGGCCGCCGCATGGCGCTCTACGACGGCAGCTGGGCCGAATGGGGCGCGCGCCCCGACACGATCAAGGCGACGGGTCGGGCGTCCGGATGAGCGACAAGGACCTGACCCGCGTCGTGGAGGCGGGACGCCGTGCCGAATGGACGAGCGGCATCGTCAACACCCCCGTCTGGCGCGCCTCGACGATCCTCTATCCCGACGTCGCGAGCCTCAGGCAGGGCGCGCGCACCGACCCGCACCACCGGCTGTTCTACGGCCGCAAGGGCACGCCGACCCAGTGGAGCCTCGCCGACGCGCTGACTTCATTGGAGCCCGGCGCGGAGGGCACCTTCCTCTACCCCTCCGGCGTCGCCGCGCTCGCCGCCGCGCTGCTGTCGGCGCTCA
Source organism: Sphingomonadales bacterium (assembly GCA_005773165.1). Taxonomy (GTDB): domain Bacteria; phylum Pseudomonadota; class Alphaproteobacteria; order Sphingomonadales; family Sphingomonadaceae; genus Sphingomonas. The sequence goes on from SXHP01000249.1 coordinate 5,118, forward strand.
AGCCCGGCGACGAGCTGCTGATGGTCGACACCGCCTATGATCCGACGCGGTCGATAGCGAACGGCCTGCTCGCGCGCTTCGGCGTCACCACGCGCTTCTACGACCCGATGATCGGCGGCGGCATCGCCGACCTCATCGGCGATCGCACCGCCGCGATCCTGCTGGAGAGCCCGGGCAGCCTCACCTTCGAGGTTCAGGACGTTCCCGCCGTCACCGCCGCCGCCCGCGCGCGCGGAGTGACGACAATACTAGACAACACCTGGGCCACCCCGCTGCTCTTCCCCGCGCTGTCGCACGGCGTCGATATCAGCGTCCTCGCCTGCACCAAATACGTCGTCGGCCATTCGGACGTGATGCTCGGCTCGGTCACCGCCGCGCCGTCGCGCTGGAAAGCCCTGCGCGACACCAGCCACGCGCTCGGCCAGGTGGCGAGCCCCGACGACTGCTGGCTCGCCAGCCGGGGCTTGCGCACGATGGCGGTGCGGCTGCAGCAGCACGGGGCCAGCGCGCTCCGCATCGCGCGCTGGCTCGCCGACCAGCCCGGGGTCGCGCGCGTCCTCCACCCCGCGCTCCCCTCCTGCCCCGGCCACGAGACCTTTCTCCGCGATTTCAAGGCGGCGAGCGGGCTGTTCTCGTTCGTCCTCGACGGCGGCGGCGAGGCGGAGCGCGCCGCGCTGATCGACGAACTCACCCATTTTGGCATCGGCTACAGCTGGGGCGGGTTCGAAAGCCTGGCGCTGCCCGTCGACCCGCACCGCCATCGCACCGCCACCCGGCGCGACGACGCGGGGCCGCTGGTCCGCCTTCAAATCGGGCTGGAGGACCCCGACGACCTCATTGCCGACCTCGACCGCGGCCTCGCCCGCTTCCGCGCCGCTGTGGCGGAGGCGCAACAAGGACCTGCGCAAACCGCCAGTTAAGCAACAAAACACCTTGTGCAGCGCAACACGGTCCGGCATCAAGGGGCGGCCGGATTGGCAGATCGCGCGGGGCTTTCAGCCCGACAGACGCGACGGCGCCGGCATGCAGGAGCGGACATCGAACCTTTTGAAAGGGATACGATGCGCTCGATCACCACTCTCCTCGCCGGCGCGCTGCTGGCTGCGGCGACCCCCGCGTTCGCGCAGGACGACACCGCTCCCCCCAAACCCGTCACCGTCAGCGGCTCGGTCGGTCTCGTCAGCGACTACCGCTTTCGCGGCGTGTCGCAGTCGGACGAGAACCTCGCCGTCCAGGGCGGCGCGACGGTAAGCCACGAAAGCGGCATCTACGCCGGCTTCTGGGGCTCCAACCTTGCGGGCTGGGGCACCTTCGGCGGCTCCAACATGGAACTGGACCTGATCGCCGGGTTCAAGCTCCCCGTCGGCGGCGGCACGCTGGACGTCGGCGCGACCTGGTACATGTACCCGGGCGGCTTCAACAACACCGACTTCATCGAACCATACGCCAAGCTCTCGGGCACGGCGGGTCCGGTCAACCTGACCGCAGGCGTCGCCTACGCCCCCAAGCAGGAGGCGCTGGGCCCCTGGTACAGCAACGGCACGTCGGCTGCGAACGGCGTGTACGACCGCCCGGGAGCCAAGGACGACAACCTCTATCTCTGGGGCGACATCAGCACCGGCGTGCCCAACACCGGCCTGACGCTGAAGGGCCACCTCGGCTATTCGAACGGCAACAAGGGCCTGGGACCGTTCGCCACCAGCGTCGCCCCGACCGGCGAATATTGGGACTGGCTGCTGGGCGCGGACTATACGATCCCCACCACCCCGCTGACGCTCGGCGTCGCCTATGTCGACACCGACATCGGCCGCGGCGAATCGGCCTATCTCCAGCCGAGCTTCAGCCGCGGCCAGGACGGCGTCGGCTCGATCGCCAACGGCAAGGTCGTGGTGTCACTGACCGCGGCGTTCTGACCGCAAGTAAGCCCCTCCCCTTTAGGGGAGGGGCTTGTATGGTTACTGCCGCGGCGTGCCCGCAGCCGCCCGGGCGTCCTGCCCGTCGCCCTCGGGCGCGGCCACGATGTCCCGGGTCGTCGCGCCCTTGTCGACGACGTTGGTGTCCGGATCGCCGACGTTCGAGCGGATGCCGCGTTCGGCGGTCTCGCCGCCCGCCGCGTCCACCGTGGTCCGCTCCGCAGCGCTGCGCGCCGCGGACCCGCCGAACAGCGCGTCGAGCGTCTGGGCGTTGCCCGCATTGTCCTGCGGCCGCGCCGCGCCGGGGGCGGGGGGGACCAGCGCGAAATCGGGCGGGATCACCAGCGGGGCCTGACGCGCCACCGCGAACTCGTCGGGCCGCGCCCGGTCGAAGCCGCTGCGCGCGCAGCCCGACAGGAGCAGGGCGCCGGCGACGCCGGCTGCGATGATCTTACGCATGAATATTCTCCACTGGAGCGTCTGGCCCCTTATCTGACTTAGAATCGCGGGTCAGGAACGCCCGGACGAGCAGGACGAGCACGCCTATCGTAATCGCCGCGTCGGCGACATTGAAGACCAAAAACGGACGCCATTCACCGAAGTGCAGGTCGGCGAAGTCGACCACATAGCCGAACCGCACCCGGTCGAGGATGTTGCCGACCGCGCCGCCGAGCACCAGCCCCAGCGCCATCTGGTCCGCCCGGTTGCGCTCGCGCCACATCCACACCGCCACGCCCACCGCGATCGCGCCGGTCAGCAGCACCAGCGCCCAGCGGGTCCACCCGCCCTCCGCGGGCAGCAGCCCCAGCGAAATGCCGACATTGGGCACGAACCGCAGGTCGAAGAACGACACGATCTCGCGCACGTCGCCCGCCTGCGCGATGCCGAGCGGCCCCGTGACGAGCCACTTGCTGAACTGATCCGCGACGAACAGCGCGACCGCGGCGGCGATGCCGGTGCGAGGCAACTCACGCATCGACCACCCCCTCCGCAACAACGTCGCTACAGCGCGCGCACAAGGCGTCGGCCGCGGGCACCTCGGGCAGATGTCGCCAGCAGCGGCCGCATTTCAGATACTCGGTCCGCGACACCGCCAGCGGCCCGCCCTCGGTCACCGATGCGACGATGAACGCCTCCGCCAGCGCATCCGGCTCGCCCGGCCCGTCGGGCACCACCACTTCCGCCTCCAGGCTCGATCGCACGATCTTCTCGCGCCGCAGCGGCTCGATCGCCTCGGTCACCTGCGCGCGCAGCGTGCGGATGTCGCGCCACTTGGTGGTCAGCAGGTCGGTGCCGTCGAGCAGCGGCAGCTCGGGCCATTCCAGGAAATGCACCGACCCGTCCTCGCTCGGGAACCGCGCCTGCCACACCTCCTCGGCGGTGAAGCACAGGATCGGCGCAGCGTAGCGGACAAGCGCGTGGAACAGCGTGTCGAGCACCGTCCGATACGCCCGCCGCTTCAGGTCCGCAGGCGCATCGCAGTAGAGCGAGTCCTTGCGGATATCGAAGAAAAACGCCGACAGATCGTCCTGCGCGAAGTCGGTCAGCAGCCGCAGATACCGGTTGAACTCGAACCCGTCCGCCGCTTGGCGCAACTCGACATCAAGCATGCCGAGCAGATGGAGCACATAGCGCTCCAGCTCGGGCATGTCCGCCACCGCGACCCGCTCAGCTTCATCGAACCCGTCGAGAGCGCCGAGCAGATAGCGGAAGGTATTGCGCAGCTTGCGATACGCGTCGGAGGCGGTGGCGAGCACCTCCTTGCCGATCTTCACGTCCTCGAAATAGTCGGTCGACGCGACCCACATCCTGAGGATGTCCGCGCCCGACTCGCCGATGATCTTGAGCGGATCGACGACGTTGCCGAGCAACTTGGACATCTTGCACCCCTTGTCATCGAGCGCGAAGCCGTGCGTCAGCACCGCCGCATAGGGCGCGCGCCCCCGCGTCCCGCAGGACTCCAGCAACGACGACTGGAACCACCCGCGATGCTGGTCCGACCCCTCGACATACAGGTCCGCGCGCACGTCCGCGCCGTAGCGCGCCTCGACGGTGAACACGTGCGTCGATCCGCTGTCGAACCACACGTCGAGGATGTCCTGCACCGGCTCGTAATCGGCGACCCCGTAATCGGAACCGAGCAGCGCGGCATGATCCGCGGTGAACCACGCATCCGCCCCGCCCTCACGAAACGCCGCCACGATCCGCGCGTTGACCGCAGGATCGTTCAGATATTCGCCCGTCGTCCGATGGACATAGAGCGCGATCGGCACCCCCCAGGCCCGCTGCCGAGAGATCACCCAATCCGGCCGCCCAGCGACCATCGCGGTGATCCGGTTCTCCGCCCGAGCCGGCACCCACCGCGTCCGCGCGATCGCATCAAGCGCGGTCTCGCGGAGAGTGGCGCCGTTGCCCAACCCCTCTCCTTCCGGGAGAGGGGCAAGCTGCGAAGCAGCGCGGGGTGAGGGTGAGTGCGGGACGCTGGCGAGGTCACCCTCACCCTCCCACTCGGCTATCGCTGAGCGGGCCCCTCCCTCTCCCAACGGGAGAGGGGTCTGCGCCCTATCCATCGGGATGAACCACTGCGGCGTAGCCCGAAAAATCACCTTCGCCTTCGACCGCCACGAATGCGGATACGAATGCCGGTAATCGTCACTAGCCGACAGCAACGCCCCAGCCTCGCGCAGGTCCGAACAGATCGGCCCCGCCGCGCTGACGAACGCCTTGTTGATCACACTCCCCTGCCCGCCGAGCCAGGCCCAGTCCGCGCGATACTTCCCGTCCCCCTCGACCGCGAACACCGGCTCAATCCCGTACTCGCGGCACAGCGCGAAATCGTCCTCGCCATGATCGGGCGCCATATGGACCAGCCCCGTCCCCGCATCGGTGGTGACGAACTCGCCGGGCAAGAACGGACGAAGCTTGGCGAAGAAGTCGCCACGCTTATGCTCGGGATGACGAGCCAGCGCTCCCGCAAGAGCAATGCCTTTGAAGGTCGCTACCTCGCGCAGAATGGGCGTAACACCATAAGTGCGTTCAAAACGGGATTTGAAGCCATCCTCCTGCTCCGGCGCAAGCAACAACTGCATCGGAAGCTTCTTCAATCGAAAGTGTACCCACCTATCGTTGTCGGGATCAGCACCGAAAATGTCTTGGAAGTTGTACAAAGTGTATGAGAGGTCTTCCCCATAACTTAGCGCCTGGTTCACCGGGATCGTCCAAGGCGTCGTCGTCCAGATCACCGCATGCGCGCCCACCAGTTCCGGTGCGTTCGGGGCCTCCACGATCTCGAACGCCACGTCGATCTGGGTCGAGACGACATCCTCATACTCGACCTCCGCCTCGGC
>SXHP01000250.1 GCA_005773165.1 Sphingomonadales bacterium
AGTAAGTTGTGAAACTTCGCTTGATTTTTCATTATGGGACGGGTTGAATAGGCTACAGATATCACACACAGAGCTTTCCAAGTGCGCCATGGCTCAACACCCACTCAAATTGCCGGTTTAGCCGCTGCGGCTGTAGAGAAAATCTGTGTTCGAGATCAAGTTGCGGTAGCCTAAGGATGGAGCGGCACGTACCTATGTTGGTTGCATTAGGTGCGTGGTGCGGTGGTTCGGTCGCTTTCCCTTTAACCTGCTTACTCATCTGAAATCAAGCGTTTGCCCAAGCTGACGACTTCGACGCCCCCCGCCAAGTTCGTCCACGACATCGACGGCCGCCGCGGATCGGCGGTCGCGAGCCTGGTCGCGGGCGATTGCATCATCTCGGGCGCGTCGATCCACCGCAGCCTGATGTCGACCGGCACCCGCGCGCACAGCTTCGCAATGCTCGACGAAGCGGTGGTCCTGCCCCATTGCCACATCGGCCGCGGCGCGCGGCTGCGGAAGGTGGTGATCGACCGCGGCGTGGTGATCCCGGACGGCCTGGTGGTCGGCGACGATCCGGTGCTCGACAACAAGCGCTTCCGCCGCACCGACAAGGGCGTGTGCCTGATCACCCAGCCGATGGTGGACCGGTTGTGAGGGGAGCGATCTACTTCCCCTCTCCCCCCGGGAGAGGGGCAAGGCGCGGAGCGGCGCGGGGTGAGGGCGAGTACGCGTCGCGAGCGTCTGTCACCCTCACCCTTCCGCCGCTGCGCGGCTCCCTCCCTCTCCCGAAGGGAGAGGGATAGTGCACGCCCTCTCCGTCGCCTCCGAAGCCTACCCCCTCGTAATGACCGGCGGACTCGCCGACGTCGTCGGCGCGCTCCCCGCAGCCCTCGCCCCGCACGGCGTCCAGACGACCACCCTCCTCCCCGGCTACCCCGCCGTCCTCGAGGCCGCCAAGCGCGCCAAGACCGTCCACCAATGGCCCAAGCTCCTCGGCGTCGAAGCCCGCATCCTGAGAGCCGACGTCGCCGGCCTCTCTCTGCTCATCCTCGACGCCCCCACGCTCTACACCCGCGACGGCGGCCTCTATGCCGGTCCGACCGGCGACGATTGGCCCGACAATTGGCGCCGCTTCGCCGCGCTCGCCCGCGCCGCCGCCGATCTCGCCTCAGGCGCGGTCGCAGACTACGCCTTCGACATTCTCCACGCGCACGACTGGCAGGCGGCGATGGCGCCCGCCTATCTCCGCTTCGCACCGGGACCGGGCACGCCCGCAAAGAGCCTCGTCACCGTCCACAACATCGCGTTCCAGGGCCGGTTCGAACGCACCGTCTTCGCCGAGCTCCAACTGCCCAGCGCCGCCTTCGCGGTCGACGGGGTCGAATATTACGGCGGAGTCGGCTTCCTGAAGGCGGGGTTGGAGGCCGCCGACGCGATCACGACGGTCAGCCCGACCTATGCCGAGGAGATCCTTCGCCCCGAGTTCGGCATGGGACTGGAGGGCCTGATCGCCGCGCACCGCGACCGCGTCACCGGCATCGTCAACGGCATCGACCCCGCGGTGTGGAGCCCCGAACGCGACACGAGCATTCCCCAACTCTACGGCCCCCGCACCCTCGCCCGCCGCCGCACCAACAAGCGCGCGGTCGAACAGGCGTTCGGCCTCGAGCAGGGCGACGGCCCGATCTTCACCGTGGTCAGCCGGCTCACCTGGCAGAAGGGCATGGACGTCCTCGCCTGGTCGCTCGACGACCTGGTCGCCGCGGGCGGTCGCCTTGCCTTGCTCGGGTCGGGCGACGCCGCGCTGGAGAGCGCCTTTCTTCAAGCCGCGGCCCGTCACCCGGGCAGGATCGGCGTGCGCATCGGCTATGACGAGCCGCTCAGCCACCTGCTCCAGAGCGGCGGCGACGCGATCCTGATCCCGTCGCGCTTCGAACCGTGCGGGCTCACGCAGCTCTACGGCCTGGCTTACGGCTGCGTCCCCGTGGTCGCGCGCACCGGCGGCCTAGCCGACACGGTGATCGACGCAAACGAGGCGGCGGTCGCCGCCGGGGTCGCGACCGGGGTGGTGTTCGACGGCGTCAGCTACGACGCGCTCACCCGCGCGATCCGCCGCGCGATTGCGCTCCATGCGCGGCCCGAGGTCTGGACGGCGCTGCAGCGCAACGGCATGCGCGCGGACTTTTCCTGGGCCCAGAGCGGTCGCCGCTACGCCGATCTCTACAGGAGCCTTGCCGCCGCATGATCAGAACCGTTCAAACGACGCCGTACCCCGACCAGAAGCCCGGCACCTCCGGCCTGCGCAAGAAGGTCCGCGTCTTTCAGCAGCCGAACTACGCCGAAAACTTCGTGCAAGCCGTGTTCGACGTTGTCGAGGACAAGGAAGGCGCGACACTGGTCATCGGCGGCGACGGCCGCTTCCTCAATCGCGAAGTGATCCAGATCGCGATCCGCATGGCCGCCGCCAACGGCTTCGCGCGCGTATTGGTGGGTCAGGGCGGCATCCTCTCCACCCCTGCCGCCAGCCACCTTATCCGCAAGCGTGGCGCGATCGGCGGCCTCATCCTCTCCGCCAGTCACAATCCGGGCGGCCCCGACGAAGATTTCGGGATCAAGTACAACATCAGCAACGGCGGCCCCGCGCCCGAGAAAGTGACCGAGGCGATCCACGCCCGCACGCTCTCGATCGACCGCTGGCTGAGCGTCGACGCCGCCGACGTCGACCTCGATACGATCGGTACGACGGCCGTCGGCGGCATGCCGGTCGAGGTGGTCGATCCCGTCGCTGACTATGCCGCGCTGATGGAGGAGCTGTTCGACTTTGAAGCGATCCGCTCGGCCAAGCTGACGATGGCGTTTGACGCGATGAGCGCGGTCACCGGCCCGTACGCGACCGAGATCCTCGAGAACCGCCTCGGCTTCGCGCCCGGCACGGTGCGCAACGGCACGCCCTTGCCCGACTTCGGCGGTCACCACCCCGACCCCAACCTCGTCCACGCCCGCGACCTCCACGACACGATGATGGCGGAGGACGCGCCCGATTTCGGTGCGGCGTCGGACGGCGACGGCGACCGCAATCTCGTCATCGGCCGCGGCCGCTTCATCACGCCGTCGGACAGCCTCGCGATGCTCGCCGCCAACGCGCACCTCGCCCCCGGTTACCGGCGAGGTCTGAAGGGCATCGCCCGCTCGATGCCGACCAGCGCCGCCGCCGACCGCGTCGCCGCCAAGCTCGGCATCCCCGCCTACGAAACCCCGACCGGGTGGAAGTTCTTCGGCAACCTCCTCGACGCCGGGATGGCGACGATCTGCGGGGAGGAGAGCGCGGGCACCGGTTCCGACCACGTCCGCGAGAAGGACGGACTGTGGGCGGTCCTCCTCTGGCTCAACATCCTCGCGGCGACCGGCAAGTCGGTGGAGGAGATCGCGCGCGACCATTGGGCGACCTACGGCCGCAATTACTACGCCCGCCACGATTACGAAGGCGTCGACAGCGCCCGAGCCGACGCGCTGATGGCCGAACTCCGCGGCAAGCTCGCCGACCTGCCCGGCACGACGCTCGCCGGGCTGACGATCGAGGCGGCGGACGATTTCGCCTATGTGGACCCGACCGACCATTCGGTCAGCCGCAATCAGGGCATCCGCATCCTGTTCGAGGGCGGCAGTCGCGTCGTGCTTCGCCTGTCGGGCACCGGCACCAGCGGCGCGACGCTGCGGGTGTACCTCGAGCGCTACTCGCCCGACGACCTCGACCGCGACACGACCGAGATGCTGGCGGACATCGTCCAAGCGGCGGACCAGATCGCGGGGATCGTGCGACATACCGGGCGGACGGAACCGGACGTCGTCACTTGAGTGAGCGCGTTTGGGGCGCAACGGTTGGGCACGGCGGCACAAGCTTCGCCGTGCGTTCGTCGGCCGCTGAGGTCTGGCTGTCCCTCTTCGACGGCGACCAAGAAACCCGCCTCCCCATGCACCGCGCCGCCGAGACCTTCACCCTCGACGTCCCCGGCATCGGTCCCGGCGCCCGCTACGGCTACCGCACCTCCCACGATCCCGCCAAGCTCCTCGTCGACCCGTACGCCGTCGAACTCGACCGCCGCTTCGACCATGACCCCCGCCTCGCCATTTCGGGCGAGGACACCACCGCGCTCGTCCCCCGCGCCACCGTCCCAGAGCCGCACGACCTTGCCCCGCCCCCGCCCACGCTCTTCACCCCCGGTGGGCTGATCTACGAGGTCAACGTGCGCGCCTTCACCATGCGCCACCCCGACGTGCCCGAAACGCAGCGCGGCACCGTCGCCGCGCTCGCACACCCCACGATCATCGCCCACCTGCGACGCCTCCGGGTGTCCGCGGTCGAGCTGATGCCGGTCGTCGCCTGGATCGACGAACGTCACCTGCCCGCATTGGGCCTCCGTAACGCCTGGGGCTACAACCCCGTTGTGCCGATGGCGCTCGATCCCGGCCTCTGCCCCGGCGGCGTCGCCGAGCTGCGCGCCACGGTCGCGGCGCTCCGCGAAGCCGGCATCGGCGTCATCCTCGATCTCGTCTTCAACCACAGCGGCGAAAGCGACGTCCACGGCCCCACCCTCTCCTTTCGCGGTCTCGACCCGAACGGCTGGTACGCACGGCACCCCGGCGGCGCGCTGGTCAACGACGCGGGCACCGGCAACACCTTCGACTTCGCACAGAGCCAAGTTCGCGAGCTCACCCTCGCCACGCTCCGCCACTTCGCCCAAGTCGGCGTCGACGGCTTTCGCTTTGATCTCGCCCCCATCCTCGCGCGCAATCCCGATTTCGACGCGCATGCCCCGCTGTTCGCCGCGATCCGCGCCGACCCGGTGCTCTCCACTCGCGTGATGATCGCCGAGCCGTGGGACTGCGCAGGCTATCACCTCGGCCGCTTTCCCGATGATTGGCTCGAATGGAACGATCGCTACCGCGACGACGTCCGCCGCTTCTGGCGCGGCGACGGACATGCGGGCACGCTCGCCACGCGCATCGCGGGCTCCTCGGACGTCTTCGGCGGCGCGAGCACCCGCACCGTCAACTTCATCGCCGCGCACGACGGCTTCACCCTCGCCGACACCGTCAGTTATTCAGACCGCCGCAACATGGCCAACGGCGAAGACAATCGCGACGGTCATGCAGGCGAGGTCGCGTGGAACGGCGGGGCGGAGGGGCCCACCGACGACCCCGCCGTCCTGGGTCGCCGCAACAGCGACGCCCGTGCGCTGCTCGCGACCTTGTTCGCCACCAAAGGCACGATCATGCTCACCGCGGGCGACGAGTTCGGCCGCACGCAAGGCGGCAACAACAACGCCTACGCGCAGGACAACGCCGTCACCTGGCTCGACTGGGAGGGCCGCGACCGCGCCTTGGAGGCGTTTGTCGCCGAACTCGCCGCCTTCCGCGCGGCCGGGACCTTCGCCGATCCGGCGTTCCTCGGCGCGGCCGAGTGGCGTGATCTCGCGGGACATCCGCTCGATGAAGCAGGCTGGGCGAACGCCCAAGGCTTCGAACTCCGTCTGCCGGACGGGGACGCCACGCTGATCCTCCGCTTCGACCGTCCCGCCGCTCGGGTCACCCTCGCCCGCGCGCACATCCTCGAGAGCCGCTAGACGATCACGCCCCCGGCCCCGGCGTTCTTGGCCAGGATGCGGCCCATCGCGTCGAACAGCGAATCCATCGCCACGGGCTTGAACAGCACATCGTCGGCCCCCGCCGCCAGGCATTGCTCGCGCAGGTCCGCGCCCGCGTCTGCGGTGACGACGATCACCGGCAGCTGCGCCTTGGCGTCGCCGCGCGCGCGGATGTGCCGGATCGCGGTGATCCCGTCCATGCCCGGCATGCGAAGGTCGACCAGCAGCATGTCGAATTCCTCCGTATCGAGGATGGCGAGCCCGGCTTCCGCGCTGTCGGCCTCGACCATCTCCGCACCTGCGACGCCCAGCATGTCCTTGACGACGCGCCGATTCATTCGGTCGTCCTCGATGAACAGCACTCTCATGGAGTGGTCGGGGTCGTCGGAGGAATGAGGGGTGCGCTCATCGCGTCCGCCTATCGGCTTACGCAGCTTGCCTGACAAGCGGATCATGCTCCCGCTGGAACAGGCTTGCGACGAGCGACGGTCCGGTCACCGGCTTGGCGACGATCCGATCGATCCCGGTGGCGAGCAGCGTCTCGCGCTCGACCGGGTCCGTCGCCGGCCACAACAGGGTCACCTCCGCCCGGTCCCCGGCAGCCGCGACGATCGCGCGCAGCGCGGCGCCGTGATCGCCCGAACGGACCGTGGCGTCATCGACCAGCACCCGCGACACCGCATTCTCCCGCATCGCCGCTACCGCTTCGGCTGCGTCGGCAGCGAAGAGGATGCGCCCGGCTTCGGGTTCGAGCAGCGTACGGAACAGGCTGCGCGCAATCGGATTGCGCTCGACCACGAGCAGCGCGGGCACGGCCGGTTCGATTTCGTGGTGCGCGCTCACGGTTTCACCCTGTGCGAGCGGCAGCGTCAGGGTGAACACCGAACCCTGTCCCAGCGCGCTTTCCACCGCGACATCGCCGCCCATCGCCTGAGCAAGCTGACGGCAGATCGCTAGGCCGAGCCCGGTGCCGCCGAAGCGCCGCGTCGTGCCCGCATCGGCCTGACGGAACGATTCGAAGATCGCCTCGAGCTTGTCGGCAGGTAGGCCGATGCCGCTGTCGCGCACCGCGATCGACACCTCGCCCTTCGCCGATCGTCCCACGGTCACGACGATCTCGCCCGCATCGGTAAACTTCAGCGCATTGGACAGCAGGTTGAACACCACCTGCCGAACCCGCGACGCATCGCCGCACACGATCGCCGGGCAGTCGTCGAGCGCCCGCACCAGGCCGATGCCTTTGGCCGCGGCCTGCGCTTCCCACAGCCGGGTCGCGTCGGTGATCGTCGCCTTCAGGTCGAACGGGGCGCTTTCGAGCACCAGCTTGCCGTTCTCCATCTTGGCGACGTCGAGAATGTCGTCGACCAAGGCGCGCATCGTCGTTCCGGCGCCCTGCACCACCGACAGCCTGTCGCGCATGATCGGGGGCAGATCCGCATCGGCGAGCATGACCTGGGTCATGCCGAGAATGCCGTTCA
>SXHP01000251.1 GCA_005773165.1 Sphingomonadales bacterium
ACCGCACGCGGATGCTGATGGCCATCAGCCACGACCTCAGGACGCCGCTGACGCGGCTCAGCCTGCGCGTGGAGGAACTCGCCGAAGACGCGCCCAGGCGGCGCATGCGGGAGGACATCGGACGGCTTCGAGGAGGTGCGCATCTGCACCGGCTACACGCTGCGGGGCGAGGCGCTCGACTATTTTCCGGCGCACGCCGCCGATCAGGCGGCGGTCGAGCCGGTGTTCGAGACGATGCCCGGCTGGTCGGAGACCACCGCGGGCGCGCGAAGCTGGGCTGACCTGCCCGCGCAGGCGATCAAGTATATCCGCCGCGTCGAGGAGCTGATCCGCTGCCCGGTCGCGCTGGTCTCGACCAGCCCCGAGCGCGAGGACACGATCCTGGTCCGCGATCCCTTCGCGGACTGACGCCTAGTTCGGCGTCGGCGCGGCGACGGGCGGCGAGTCGCTGTCGAGCGTGTTGACCAGCGCGGTCGACGGCGCGCCGGCTTCGGTTTCCGCGGCGTTGTCCAGCGTGTCGCCCGCGGGTCGCCCGACGTCGTCGGGCATCGCGGTCTCGTTGGTCGGGATCTTCTGCTCGTCGGGCGCGGCGCCGACCTGGACCAGCACGACGGTCGATAGCGCCAGAACCGCGGCGCTGGCGATGGTGGCGATACGCATCGGCTGAACTCCTGATGGGTGAGCGGCCGACCTTTCGACCGGCCGCCCCGGTCCTCAACGCGGCGGAGTGCCGCCCGTCGTCGCCGTGCCGGTCGTGCCCGTACCCGGCGTGGTCGTGCCCAGCGTGGTCGTGGTCGTGCCGGTCGAGGTCGACGCGCCCGCACCGACCCCGGTCGTCGTTGTCGAATCGGTCGTGCTCGTGCTGGTCGTCGTATCGACGCCGGTCGTCGCGTCCGGGTTCATGGTCGTCGCCGGAGCGGTCGTCGTCGTCGTGGTGTGGCCCTGATGACCGCGCTGCCGCTTGGTCGTCGGGCGGGTGGTCGTGGTCGACTGCGTCGTCGTGTCCGCGGTTCCGGTCACCGTGCCGGTGGTCTGGCCGAACGTGCCGCCGGCCGAGCCGGTCACGCCGCCGCCGGTGGAGCCGCCGACGACCTGAGCGGACGCTGCCGCGGCGGGAAGCAGCAGCGCGGCTGCGATGGGAAGGATACGCATGGAATTCTCCTGATCTTGCAGGAGGTTCAACGGCCCGCGCGGCGTCAACGTTCCCCGCATTGGGCGCGATGGAGCAACGCCTGGTCGGCCAGAACCAGCGAAACCATTGCCTCCACCACCGGCACGCCGCGGATTCCGACGCACGGGTCATGGCGGCCGCGGGTGGCGATTTCGGTCGCCTCGCCGCCGCGGGTGATCGTCTCGACCGGCGTCAGGATCGAGCTCGTCGGCTTGAACGCGACGCGAAGACGGACCGGCTGACCCGTCGCGATCCCGCCAGCGATCCCGCCCGCGTGGTTGGCCAGGAAGGCGGGGCCGCCTTCGCCCCCCTCCTTGTTTCCGGGCCGCATCGGATCGGCGTTCTGCTCGCCCGAGAGCGCCGCCGCGGCGAAGCCGTCGCCGATCTCCACCCCCTTGACCGCGTGGATCGACATGCAGGCTGCGGCCAGCTCGCTGTCGAGCTTGGCGTAGAGCGGCGCGCCCCAGCCCGCGGGCACGCCCGTCGCCTCGCACGCGACCACCGCGCCGAGCGACGACCCGGCCTTGCGCGCCGCGTCGACCAGCGTCTCCCAGCGCGCCGCCGCGTCCTTGTCGGGGCAGAAGAACGGATTGGCGTCGATCTCGGCGTCGTCGAAGCGGGCGAGATCGATCGCGTCGCCCCCGATCGCCTCCACCCACGCGCGCACCCGCACCTCAGGGATCACCAGCCGCGCCACCGCTCCCGCCGCGACCCGCGCCGCAGTCTCCCGCGCCGACGACCGGCCACCGCCCCGGTAATCGCGGAACCCGTATTTGGCGTCATAGGCATAATCGGCGTGCCCGGGCCGATACGCCTGCGCCACCTCCGAATAATCCTTGGACCGCTGGTCGACGTTCTCGATCAGGAGGCTGATCGGCGTTCCCGTCGTCCGCCCCTCGAACACGCCCGACAGGATGCGTACCGCGTCCGGCTCCCGCCGCTGGGTCGTGAACCGCGACGTCCCCGGCCGCCGCCGGTCGAGCCAGGGCTGGATGTCAGTCTCGGAGAGCGCGATCCCCGGTGGGCACCCGTCCACGACCGCCCCCAGCGCGGGACCATGTGATTCGCCCCAGGTGGTGAACCGGAACACGCGGCCGAAGGTGTTGAAGCTCATGCGGCTTGTCGTGAAGCGCGCGTCATGTCTCCACGGCCGGCAAGGATGCCGACGATCGAGATATCTTCATCCAATTCGTCCCAGTGAATGCCGCTGGGGCTCAGCCACGCCTTGGCGCGATCTTCGGGCGACCCATGCAGAAGCCGCGGGTACCATGCCAACGGCACACCGATCGTGCGGCCGTCGTCCAGATAGACCCACATCTGGTCCTCGTCGAACTCGACCCTAGTCGCCTCTACCGAAGTGCTCATGCCATGCGCTCTCGATCTCGTCTCGCCGCATTTCCACAACCCCGATGAGCCAGCGCTGTGTCCGGGCGTCGAAGCCCGGCTTACCCGCAAACGTCACCTCAGGGTAGAGCCAGAGCTTGGCGTCGCCCTCTCCACGCTTGGCGACATGGATGTGGACAGGTTCGCGTGGATCGCCCTCGCTTGAGTAGAAGTGAAAGCGGAAGCCCTGATCCCAGAAGACGACGGCATCTCACACCAGCGCGATGTCGGGCGCGTCCTCCGCCTTCATGCCGATGACGTTGTAGCCCGCGTCGACGTGGTGGATCTCGCCCGTCACCCCGCTCGCCAGGTCGCTCAGCAGATACAGGCCTGCGCCGCCGACGTCCTCGATCGTCACGTTGCGCTTCAACGGCGCGTTCAGCTCGTTCCACTTCAGGATCAGCCGGAAGTCGCCGAGCCCGCTGGCCGCCAG
>SXHP01000252.1 GCA_005773165.1 Sphingomonadales bacterium
AACAGGATAACTGGCTTGGGGCTCTGCTCGACCTCGTCGATCACCTGCCGCAGCCGCTTCTCGAACTCGCCCTTGGCCCCCGCCCCCGCCTGCAGCAGCCCGATGTCGAGCGCGCGCAGCGTCACGTCCTTCAGCACCGGCGGTACGTCGCCGTCGGCGATGCGGCGCGCGAAGCCTTCCGCAATCGCGCTCTTGCCGACCCCCGCCTCGCCGGTGAGGATTGGGTTGTTCTGGCGGCGGCGCAGCAGGATATCGATCACCTGCCGGATCTCCGCGTCGCGCCCGACGATCTTGTCGATCTCGCCCGAGCGCGCCTTGGCGGTCAGATCGACCGAGAATTTTTGCAAGGCGGTCCCCTCGCCGCCCGCTTTCGGCCCTTCGCCCGGCTCACCGGCGCCCCCGCCGGAGGTCGCCAGCCCGCCGCCCTCGTTCGCCTCGCTAGACGATGCGGTGATCGCGCCGAACTGCTCGCCCAATTGGTCGGGATTGATGTTGCGGAACTGCTTGGACACCGCGACCAGCGCGTTGCGCAGGTTCGGCGTCTTCAAGATCGCATACAGCAGGTGGCCCGATCGCACCTTGCCCGCGCCGAACTGAAGCGAGGCGTAGAGCCAGCCCTTCTCCACCGCCTCTTCGACCTGGGCCGAAAAGTCCATCGCGCTCGCCCCGCGCGGCAGCCCGTCGAGCGACTGGACGATGTCGCGCGCCAACACCGCCTGATCGACCCCGAACTTGGCGCAGATCGCCGCCAGATCACCCTTGGTGTCGGCGTTGAGCGTGTGGAACCAGTGCGCCAGCTCCACATACGGATTGCCGCGCATCCGGCAGAAGCCCGTCGCCGTCTCAATGCCCTTGAGCGCGGTCGGCCCCAGCCGTCCGAACAACGCCGCCCTGCTGATCTCGGTCATGCTCTTGCCCCTTCCCGTCGCTCTGTTCCCGTTCGTCCTGAAATGCGGACATCGCCTCGCATCCGCCGCCGCCCGCGTGGGGCGACCCAGCCTGTCATGCCCAGCCGTGTCGTGCCGATCGTCGCGGGCGCGATCCGCTGCTCGTCGATCTCGATCCGCGCATGCCATTCGATATGGGCGGGGAGCACCGCCTCTGCCGCCTCGACCAGCAGCACGTGAATGTCGCCTCCGGGAAGCAGCCGCTCCAGATCGGCCATCGATTGCGCACGCACCCGCAAGCCGACGTCCCATTCGACCGCAAAGAACTTTGCGCCCAGCGTCGCGCCGGTGCCGAGCCGGTTGTGCGCTCCACGTGCGCCGATCCGAGTCCGCGCGTCTGGAGGAATCGCGCGCCAGCGCCCCACATTCTCGTCGACCTCCACGGGCCGCTCCAGCGCATGGCCAAGCAGGTCCCCGACCGCGGCCGCGCTGCGCAAGCCCGCCAGATGCCCGCCATACGCCAGCCTTCGCCAGTCGCCGAAGCCCTGCGCCAGATGGTCGCCGCGCTCCGCTCCGCTAACGAAGCGCAGGCTCGTCGCGCCGCTGGTCGCGCCCAGATAGGCTGCGAAATCGTCGTCTGCGGGCCGGTCGGCTTGCGCGCACGGGTCCGCATCGGCCCAGGCGCGATAGAACGCCTGCAGCATCCGCGCCGAGATGAGATCGAGGAAGTCGCCGAGCGGCTTGCTGCCCTTCGCCGCGCGCTCGAACAGCGCCATTTCGGTGATGTGGATCGGCATCGGTCCCATCGGCCCGGTCAGCCCCAGATGGAGCGAGCGGATGCGTGGCCGCCGCCCGTCGGAATCGAACCCGGCGACGGTCGTTCGTGGAAAGTCGACGCTCGGCTGGTGCGCCAAGTCGACCGCCTCGTCCGCTGGGTCGAGCGCGGTGCCGATGCGCGGCGAGTCGGCGAGCTGCTCCACCCGGCGCAGCAGCGCGAACACCTCCCACGCGGTCGGCTCCGCCGCCGCGTCCGCGAAAAGCGCGATCAGATCGTCGGACGGTGTCCGGAGCATGGCTCCCACCCCCATCGCGTGCCGTTGTCGGCGCGCACCTCGACCTCGGTGAAGCTGTTGATCGTCGCGAATTCGCTCAGGAATTGCGCGACGACGCTGGTGAACAGATACGCGCTTCCCGCGTCGAAGCTGTTCGCCGCCAGCGTCATCAGCAACTTCTGCCCACGCTGGAACGCCAGCCGCGCCTGTCCGCCCGTCCGCCGAGTCACGGTTTCGGCCTTCAGCCCGGTGATCCCCTGGATTTCGCGGCGGAGGGCAGGCGCTTCGTCGCGCAGGTAGAGCGACAGATGATCGGCGAGCAGGTCGGGCGCGCCGTCGTCCCGGACGAAGCCGTTGTGTCCTGGCGCGAGGTGACTGACGATCCGCCAGGCCGCATCGCTGATCCCCAGCGGCGGCTGCGGGCGGGTGGGCCCGCGCAGGATGCGGACCTCGCCGACGCCCTGCGCCTCGTCGACCATGATGCGCAGATTGGCCTGGCCGGGGCGCAGCCGCGTCGCGAGCGCGCGGTTGGTGACCAGGCCGGTGATGCCGAGCTCGGCGACACCCGCCGCCAGATTCGGGTTTTCTGGCGACGACAGGCTGATCCACGTCTCCGTGCCGACATAGTCGCTCTCGCGCCGCTGCCGGGTCTCCAGCTCGCTCAAGCGCCGCAACTGCCGCCTCAGCGAATAATATAGCGGCCGCACTCCGCGCTGCGCCCGGCGCGCGTAGAGCGGCAGCGCGGGCGCGCCGTGCGCCTCGCCGCGCGCGTAGCCGGTGACGCTGTTCAGCCGATAGACTTCATAATCCAACAACCCGACCCGATCCGGAATGACCAGGTGCTCGTCGCGCCGTCGGTCGACCAGCACCCGATCGAACCGCCGCTCGAACAGATTGATTGCGGGCGTCGCGAACAGCTTGATCGTATCCGTCGACGGCGTGCCGACGAGCGCATCGACCGGGCGATCGAAGACCAGGACGATGTCGACCTCTCGGTCCGCCTTCGCGAACCCAGCGGCCAATCCGGTCAACCGCGCGAAGCGGAACTTCTCCGGCATCGCGAAATACTCGCACAGCAGCCGGTAGCCCCGGAACGACCGCGCGTCATTGGGAAGAAGCGCCTCGTCCGCGGAGAAGCCCATCGGCTCGACCGCTCCCGCGCGCACGCTCCGTGCGTCGCGCCGCCCGCGATCGGGGGCGCAGACGCGCACGCCGATGCAGTCCGCCATCATTTGCTGGAACAGCAGGTTGGGGACGTCCTGACCGCCGTCGATGAATACCGGCAGCGCATCGATCGCCAGCGCGGACAGCGGCGCCGGGCTGGTCGTCGTCAGCCGGATGCGCAGGCCCGCCGCACCCGCCGCGGCCCCCGTCGCCGCCGCCACCGCCGCCCGCGTCGGCAGATACTCCACCGCCGACACCCGGATCGGCCATAGCGTCAGGTCGAAGCCGGTGCGCAACTGGACGCGCGCGTGCGAGTCGCCCTCCAGCCACGCCTGCACCGCCGATCCGCGCTTGTGCGTGATCCCCTTGGCCAGCCCCTCGTCGCCCTCGCGCGGACAGAATTCGAGAACGGTCATCGCGGGCGTCGGCGCGAGATAATGCGGATAGAGCGCGTCGAGCAGATATTGCGTGAAAGCGGGAAAGCGATCGTCGATCTTCAACTGGACGCGCGCGTTGAGGAATGCGACGCCTTCCAGCAGCCGCTCGACATGCGGATCGGGATCGGTCGGCGCATCGATCCCCAGCCGCCCGGCGACCTGGCGGTGATCCTCCGAAAATTCGACCGCGCGCCGGCGCAGATACAGCAGCTCGTCGTTATAGTGGCGGAGCAGCCGGGGATCGACCGCGGTCATGCCGCGACCTCGACCCGGCCGTCGTCGAGGTCGACGGTGGTTTGAAACTGGACCCAGCTCTCCTCCAGCGCATTGCGGATCTCGCCGCTCACCGCGAAGTGCAGCTTGTTCTCCGTCTCGATCCGGCTGGTGTCGAAGACGACGTGGATCGTCTCGGGCCTGAGGCGCTGTTCGAACGCGCGCAGCGCCGCGGTGATCTCCTCCGCCCGCCGCGCCATCGTGTCGCTGTCGAGCGAGCGGCCGATCAGCTCGGGCAGCCCCTGGTTGAGCACGGAGGTGCGCACCTCGGGAAAGTCGTCGAGCGGCACCGCCGCCTCGAACTGGATGTCGTTCAACAGCCAGGCGATGTCGCGCTGGATCACCCCGCGCAGCTCGCGCTCGCCGAAGCGGTCGAGCCGCGGCACGTGGAAATGCTGGTGCTCGCGCGCGCCCGCCTCGATCGATCCGGCGAGCAGCTTGTCGAGGATCGACGGCTTGGGGGGAGTCGCGCTGGTCGCCATCGGCGGATCAGCCCAGCCGGATGTCGCGTACGCCCAAAAGGCCGTTCTCCGGCCCGTCGGTGGAAAGCAGGCGCTGACCCAGACCGACCTCGATTCCGTCCCGCTCGATCCAGTCGGTGCGCCGTGCGAGCATCAGCTCGTTGTCGCCGCTCGCCTCCGTGCCCGGGTACAGCACCGGCACGAACGCCATCGACACCTGCCCCGATCGGGTCTCGATTTCGACCGGCAGCCACACCGTGTCGCGCAGGTCGGTCGGCTCGGACACCTTGACCCGCTTGATCGCGGCGAAGGGCACGAAGCCGTAATGGTCGCCGATCACCGCTTCGAGCATCGGCCCGAAGCGCTGGTCGGCGTCCGCGATCCATTCGAACGCCTCGCCGTCCATCGTCCCCGGCGTCGCCGGAGCCTCCGCCAGCGCCGCCTCGGACAGCGCCGCGGCATCGCCCTCCCCCTTGCCGAACGCCTGCAGCGCGTCGAGCAGCGCCTCGACCCACGGCTCGCTGCCGACCAGCGACACCGCGCGCGCCTCGCCCGACATCACCTTGGCGCGCTGCCGCATCGCCGCCAGCGCCTGGTTGTAGACGCTGCCCAGCATCATCGCCTTGGGCTCGGTGGTGGCGAGCGTGCGGAGCTGCTGCTCCGCCTTGTCCCATTCCCCCGCGACGCTGAGCAATTGCCAGAAGAACTGGCGCAGCTTGGCGTCCTGCGGCGCGCGGCGGAGTTCTCCCGCCAGCGCGGTGCGGGCCCCGGCGATGTCGCCCGATCGTAACAGTGACTGGGCGTCCATCGCCGGGGTCCTCGCGTGAGTGCGGCGAAATCAGCTCGCCTTGTTGGCCTCGATGTCGAAGTTGAACTTCGTCCCCGCGACCACCGCGCCCTTTTCGTTCTGGACGAAATAGTCGAGCTTCACCTTGGCGAAGTTGAGCGTGACGTTCTCGGTCAGCCGGTCCTCGCCGCCCGATCCGCCGGTCGACACCGACGTGACCATGACGTCGGTCATGGTGATCTCCAGATACTTCTGCGGC
Organism: Sphingomonadales bacterium; assembly: GCA_005773165.1. GTDB lineage: Bacteria > Pseudomonadota > Alphaproteobacteria > Sphingomonadales > Sphingomonadaceae > Sphingomonas. Next base: position 5,321 of record SXHP01000252.1, read on the forward strand.
GTCTCGCCCGCCTTGCGGACGATCAGCACCGCGGTGGCGAGGTGCTTGCCGTTGAGGGTCGCGAGCATCAGCGGCGCGGAGGCGTCGTCGATCCACTTGGTGAAGCTGATGTCCTGCACGTTGGCCTTGCCCGCGCCGCCGCCGCCGCCCGCGTGGAACGTGCCCGACTGCGACATGCCCCACGACCAGGCGAGGACGTCGATCTTCTTCGGATATGCGGAATCCTTGGACTCGCCGGGAACGCCGGCGATATCCATGAACATGTCCATTGCCATCATCTGTCTCCTGTGCTGCGGTTCTCGACCTGTAAGCTAACAGCTACCCATTCGCCTGCCGGAGCGAGGACGTCATGCTCAGGCTGATGTCCATGCCTTCCATCTGGAAGTGCGGCACGAATTCGAACTTGGCCCGGTAGTATCCCGGGTTCTCCTCGTCCTCGCTCAGCGCAATCGACGCCGCCTTCAGCGGCTGGCGCGCCTTGGCGTCCTCGCTCGACATGTCGGGCATGCGGTCGACGTACTGGCTGACCCAGCTCTCCAACCGGTTCTCGAGCTGCGCCGCGCTCGGCGTGCCGCCGACCCAGTCGCGTACCATGCACTTGAGGTAATGCGCGAAGCGGGTCGAGGTGAACAGATACGGCAGCCGCGCCGACAGCCTGGCGTTGGCGGTCGCGCCCTTGTCGACATATTCCTTGGGGCTGTGGAGCGTCTGGCCGCCGATGAACGTCGCCTGGTCGGTGTTCAGTTGCGGGTTCGGTCCCTGCCCTTGCTCAGTGGGTTAACGATCCGGCGTTGCCGTGAGCTGTGGTGTAGGTTGCAGACGCGGCTCGGATCCCGTGTTGCTGTGGCTCTGGCATAGGCCGGTGGCTACAGCTCCGACTGGACACCTAGCATGCCTCGGGAGTGGCCCAAGAAATAGCAAAAAGACACACACAAAAAAAGAGTTCCAAAGGAATA
>SXHP01000253.1 GCA_005773165.1 Sphingomonadales bacterium
AGATGCTCGAACAGATGCGCGAAGCCGGTCTTGCCCGCGGGCTCGTGCTTCGAACCCACATCGTACCAGACGCTGACCGCGACGATCGGGGCCTTGCGGTCGGTGTGGACGATGACGCGCAGGCCGTTGGGCAGCGTGAACGTCTGATAAGGAATGTCGACCTGTTTCGCGAGCTCCGCGACCGGCGCGGGGGCGGTTTGGGCGTGAAGGGGCGAGACGAACGCGAACGCGGCGCTTGCGAGCGCCAAAGCCTTGAAATTCATCGACGTCCCCGAGCAATGGTTGCGAGCGCGACCTTAGCCGCGGCGGCGCGACGCGCCAAGTCAGGGACGATAGACGCGCTCGACGTGACCGCGCAGGTCGGCGGGGCGGAAGCGGACGGGCTTGGTGCGGTGGGCGGCGAACAGCGCGGCTTGGTCGGAATAGTGCGGCGACCCCGGGCGGGTCGTCGCCGCGCCGAACGGCTGGATCGAGCGCGACCGGACGCGGCCCTGTCGGTCCCAGGCCATGAACATGACGAAGCTGTCGCCGTGCTTTGCGGCGAGGCGGCCGTCCGCGTCCTCGTCCCAGAGCGCCATCGCGCGGAGCACGTCGGGGCCGCCGTCGAGCGGCAGGTCGACCGTTCCCTGCCGCAAGCGCAGCACGGTCCCAAGCGGCGGATCGAGGCGGCCGAAATGCTTGCGCAGGTAATCGCCCGCCTCCAGCAGCGCCGGATAGGCGGAGGGCAGCGGCTGTCGACGATAATGCGCGCGGTTGCCCGCGCGCATCAGCAGCAGCGCCAGCGCGTCGGCGGGTCCGCGACCGTCGAAGGTCCAGTCCCAGCGGCGAAGCAATCGCTGCGCCTCGACGGTGAATTCGTCGGCGCTCTCCGCCATCAGATATTCGAACCAGCCCGCCGCCCATGTCCCCCGCGACACGCCGGTGTCGTACTTGATCCGCTCCAGATCCGCCTGGCTGATCGCCGGGTCCGCCGCCATCAGCGCGACCGCGCGGGTGCCCCGGTTGGTGCGGTCGCGCTCGATGCCGAGCAGCGGCGAGAAGGTCTTGGGGTCGAGTTCGGATCCCGGCCCCGCCGCCTCGAAGGGCGTGTTGTTGGCGTTGACGAGAAAGCCCGAGCGCGGATCGACGTTCTTCGGCACCGCCGCCCAGGGCACGGTGCCGGGCGCATAGGCGCGGCTCGTGTCGCCGGGGAGGACGCGGGAATAGTCGAACCCGGCGCGGCGGTTCGGGAACGCGGCGTTGTAGACGTGCGCGATGCGCCCTGTCGCGTCGGCGTAGAGGAAGTTGGTGCCGGGCACCCCCTGGATCGCCATCGCGCGGTCCCATTCGGCATAGCTGCGCGCGCGGGTGAGTCGGTAATATTGCTCCACCATCCGCATCTGATCCGCGCCGCCGTAACGGACCGCGAATGCGCCCTGCCGGTTCTCAATCACCGGGCCCTGCACCGCGCGCGCGATCGTCCGCGGCACGGGAAGGACGAACGGGCCCCAGAGCTTCACCGGCAGCCAGACGCGGCGGCGCTCGAGCGGTCGCCAGCGGCGGTCGTAGCGGTACGCGTCGCCTGCGTCGTCGAGCGCGAGCTTGTAGACGTCGACCAGGTCGGGCCGGTCGACGGTGTTGGTCCAGCCGAGCCGTTCGTTGTGCCCGAGCAGCGGATACGGCGCGCCGGGAAAGGTCGCGCCCGCGAAGTTCCAGCCCGTTCCCGAATGAACGACGAGCTCGTACCACGCCGCCCCGCCGCGCCACGGCTGATGCGCGTTGGAGACGAGGCGGGTCCAGCCGTCAGCCGACCGTTTCGAGGCGACAACAAAGGCGTTGGAGCCGTTCTCCGCCGGATCGGGGCCGAGCGGGGTCGTGCCGGGGGCCTCGTCCGCCTTGTCCGGGGGCAGCGGCGCATCGCCCGCGAGCGCGCCGAGCACGCCGTCGAGGCCGTAGAAGAAGGGCGATCGGACGACGAACCCCGTCGCGACGTCGCGGCCGTCGACGGGAAAGAGCCTGGCGAGCCTGACCTCGTCCGGGTGGCGTTCGGCGTAGCGGTTGAGCCCGGTCGCATAACCATCGAGGAGAGCGCGGACGTCGGCCGGCTGCTTGTCGTAATCGCGCGACACGGTGGCGCGTGCGCCGAGCAGGTGGACGACGTAATCGGTCTTGGCGCCGTCCCCGCCGGTGATCGCGCCCAGCCGCCCGCGGGTCATCGCCAGCACCTCCTGCAGCGTCGCGAAATCGTCCTCGGCATGGGCGTAGCCGATCCCGTACGCGACGTCGGGATCGGTGCGCCCGAAGACATGCGGCACACCCCAGCGATCGCGCGCGATCACGCTGTCATACGCCCGGACGGGCGGGGGCGCAGGCGTCACCGCGACCAGCGGCTCCCACAGCGCGAGCCCCGCCGCGCTCACCAACAGCAACGCCAGCAGCGCCAGACCGATCGTCCGCTTCATGCCTCCGCCCTCCTCCCCTATAGGCCGCAACGTCCTGACACATAACGATACAGATGTCGTCGAATCGTCATCGTCTTCCGTCATGGCCCCGGCTAAGCAGCTTAACGATTCGTAAACCTGCGTTCATCCGGGGGCATCATGGCGACGACCGTGTTCATCAACGAGTTTCATTACGACAACACCGGCGCGGACAGCGGCGAGGCGGTCGAGATCGTCGCTCCCGCCGGGGCCGACCTGACCGGCTGGCGGCTGGTGCTCTACAACGGCGGGTCGACCCCGGCCGCGGCGGCGGCGGCGAGCGTCTACGGCACGGTCGATCTCGGTGCGGCGGCGGTGGCCGTCACCGACCTGGGCAACGGGTTCAAGACGCTGCGGGTGAACTTCCCCGTCGACGGGCTGCAGAACGGCGCCCCCGACGGCTTCGCGATCATCGACGCGGGCGGGCAGGTTGTCCAGTTCCTGTCCTACGAAGGCGTGCTGACCGCCGCCGCGGGCACTCCCGCCGCCGGCGCGACCAGCACCGACGTGGGCGTCGCCGAGGGCGGCACGACCCCGGCGGGGACGTCGCTGCGCCTCGTCGGGACGGGCACGACCTATGAGGATTTCACCTGGGCGGCGTCCGCGACGAGCAGCTTCGGCGCGGTCAACCAGGGTCAGACGCTGGGTTCGGCGCCCGCGCCCGGCACGCTGTCGATCGCCGACGCAAGCATCGCCGAAGGCGACAGCGGCGCGGCGTCGCTGGTGTTCACCGTCACCCGCGCGGGCGGCAGCAGCGGCGCGGTGTCCGCGGCGTACAGCTTCATGCTGGGCAGCGCCGCCGCGGATGATTTCTCTGCGGACAACGCCTTCGCCGGAACGGTCGAGTTCGCGGACGGCCAGACCAGCGCGCGCATCATCGCAAGCGTTCAGGGCGACACCGCGATCGAGGGCGACGAGTCCTTCACCGTCACCCTGTCGGCCCCCACCGGCGGCGCGACGATCGGCGACGCTTCCGCGACCGGCACGATCACCAACGACGACAGCGCCGCGACCGGCGGCACCGCCTTCGTCAACGAGATCCTCTACGATCCCTCGGGCGCGGACAGCAACGAGGCGGTCGAGATCGCGGGCACGGCGGGCCTTGATCTCGCGGGCTGGACCCTGGTGCTCTACAACGGCAACGGCGGCGCCGCTTATGCGACGATCGCGTTGTCCGGGATCATCCCGGACCAGGACGACGGCTACGGCGCGCTGTCCTTCGCGACGCTCGGCATCCAGAACGGCGCGCCCGACGGGCTGGCGCTGGTCGATGCGGGCGGCGACGTCGTCGAGTTCCTGTCCTATGAGGGCAGCTTCACCGCAGTCGGCGGCGCGGCCAACGGGCTGACCAGCACCGACATCGGCGTCTCGCAGTCGGGGACCGAACCCGCGACGCTGTCGCTCCAACTGAAGGGTAACGGCAGCGAGGGCGAGGATTTCACCTGGACGGCGGCGACCACGTCAAGCTTTGGCCAGGTCAACGCCGGGCAGAACTTCGTCGCGCCCAACCCCGCGGGCTCGCTGCGCGTTCGCGACGCGAGCGTCGCGGAGGGTAACAGCGGCACGACCGCGCTGACCTTCACCGTCGATCGCACGGGCGGGTCGAACGGGGCGGTGACCGCCGACTATCAGGTGTCGTTCGGCAGCGGCGTCGGCTTCGCGTCGGCGGCGGACCTGTCGGGGACCACCGCGGGCACGGTCTCCTTCGCCGCGGGCGAGACGAGCCGGACGATCACGATCCAGGTCGCGGCCGACACCGTGGGCGAGCCCGACGAGCGTTTCTCGCTGACGCTGTCCAACGCGACCGGCGGGGCCGACATCGGCCGCGCGGCGGCGACCGGCACGATCGTCAACGACGACCTGGCGCAGGTCCGCGTCTTCGAAATCCAGGGCGCGGGTCACCGCTCCGCTTTCGAGGGGCAGACGGTCGCGACCCAGGGGGTCGTCACCGCGCTCGCCAGCAACGGCTTCTACCTGCAGGACGCGGCCGGCGACGGGGACGCCGCCACGTCGGACGGCGTGTTCGTCTTCACCGGCGCGGCGCCGAGCGTGGCGGTCGGCGATGCGTTGACCTTGACGGGTCGGGTCGACGAATTCCTTCCCAACAACGACACCGGCGTGCTGCCGGTCACCCAGCTGTCGCCGACCTCGATCACCGTGGTCAGCAGCGGCAATGCGCTGCCCGCCGCGGTCCTGATCGGCCCAGACGGCGTGCGTCCGCCGACCGAAAATCTCGAGGACGACGGGCTGACCGCCTATCAGCCCGCGACCGACGGGCTCGATTTCTATGAGAGCTTGGAGGGCATGCTCGTCACCGTCGACTCGCCAGTCGCGGTGGCTCCGACGCGCGGCAGCATCTGGACGGTCGCGAGCGACGGCGCAGGCGACCTCGTCGCCAGCAACCTGTCGGCCGACGGCTATGTCGTGATCGACGGCGGCGCGGGCGGACTCGGCGTCGTCAACTCGGGCGCGGGCTCCGACTTCAATCCCGAGCGCATCCTGATCGGTTCGCTCAGCGGATCGGTGCCCAACGTCCAGGCGGGAACCGTGTTCGCCGACGTGACCGGAGTGGTCTCCTACCGCTCGGGCAATTACACCGTGCTCGGCACCAGCGCGCCGAGCGTGGTGACCGCGGCGCCGCCGGTGTCCGATCCGACCGCGCTGGCGGGCGGCGACAACCAGTTACTGGTCGCGACCTACAACGTCCTCAACCTCGACCCGAACGACGCGGTCGCGCGCTTCGCCAAGATCGCGACCGACATCGGCGCGGCGATGAACGCCCCCGACATCGTCGTGCTGGAAGAGGTGCAGGACAATGACGGCGCGACCAATTCGAGCGTGACGAGCGCGAGCGCGACGCTCCAGGCGCTGGTCGACCGCATCTTCGCCGAGACCGGGGTGCGATATTCGTTCATCGACAACCCGTTCATCACCGACGACGCGAGCGGCGGCGAGCCCGGGGGCAACATCCGCGTCGCGATGCTGTATCGCGCCGATCGGGTCGACCTGGTCGACGGATCGGTGCGCGAGATCCCGGCGGCGTCGGCCGCGGCGGGGCAGGCGACCAGTTCGACCAACCCGTTCTTCGCGTCACGCCCGCCGCTGGTCGCCGATTTCGTCTTCAACGGCGAGACGGTGACGGTGGTCGGCAACCACTTCACGTCCAAGGACGGCGGCGGCGCGCTGCAGGGCGCGATACAGCCGTCGATCGCGGGCGGCGAAGCCAAGCGGACCGCGCAGGCGGCGATCGTCAACGACTATGTCGACACGCTGCTGGCGGCGAACCCGGACGCGAAGGTGATCGTCGCGGGCGACCTCAACGAGTTCCAGTTCGAGGAGCCGCTGCGCGTCCTGACCGGCGAGCAGACCTTCGCCAATGGCGCGATCACCGGCACGGGCGCGGCGGTGCTCGAGAATCTGACCTACCGGCTCGCCGCCAACGAGCGCTACAGCTACGTTTTCGACGGCAATGCGCAGATGATCGACCATGTGCTGGTCAGCGCCGGATTGCAGCCGGGTGCGCAGATCGACGTCCTCCACGTCAACCGCGACCAGTTCGCGTCGGACCACGATCCCGTGCTCGTTCAGCTGACGGTGGGCGGCGTGACGCGCGCCGGGACGCAGGGCGACGATGCGCTGTCGGGCACGGAGTCGCGCGATACGCTGCGCGGTCTGGGCGGCGACGACCAATTGTTCGGGCTGGGCGGCGACGACCTGCTCATCGGCGGCGAGGGCGACGATCGGCTCGACGGCGGAGCGGGCTTCGACACGGTAAGCTACGCCGATGCGAGCGGGCCGGTGACGGTGCGCCTCGATCTCAAGCCGCGTGAGACCGGCGAGGGCGTCGACACCTTTGTGTCGATCGAGGGCGTGGTCGGGTCGGCGTTCAACGACACGATCTTCGGCAATGCCGCCGACAACATTCTGGACGGCGGCAGCGGCGACGACCGGATGCTGGGCGGCGACGGCGACGACGTGATCATCGGCGGCGGCGGCCGCGACGCGATGACCGGCGGCGCGGGCGCGGACACCTTCGTGTTCCGCAGCCTCGCCGATTTCGGAACCGGCGCAGGCGCGAAGTACGGCGACAAGATCGGCGACTTCAATTCGGCCGAGGGCGACAGGATCGACCTGTCGGTGTTCGGCGGGCTGACGTTCATCGGCACCGCCGCCTTCTCCGCGTCGGGCGTCGGCGAGGTCCGCTACATGCGCGGCAACTCCTCGCCCGTGATGATCGACGTCGACGGCGACGGCGTAGTCGACGCGATGCTGCAGCTCAACCGGGTTCAGCTTCAGGCGAGCGACTTCATTCTCTGACAAGCATCGCGGACGGTAAAGGGAGCGCACGGCGGCGACGCCGGGCGCTCCTTTTCTTTGGCTGCCGGCGCGCCTCATCCGTGCTATGGCGCACGCAATTCAGGGGAAATTAACGCTGCCGCATCATTGAGCGTCTCTGGCGCTGTGCCGGAATGGCGTGTTAACGATGTTTGCTAACGCTTCGCCGGTCGCTACGGGAGCGATGCCGGTGCGGCGGAGCGGGTGGGGCTCAGGACAATGGCGTTGGGTTGGGGCAATCAAGGCGGAACGCGGCTGGGCGAAGCGATCGCCCGGTACAAGACCGCGTTCATCACGGTCGGCTTGCTGAGCGCGGTGCTCAACATCCTGCTGCTCGGCGGCTCGATCTACATGATGCTGGTCTATGATTCGGTCCTGCCGAGCGCCAGCCTTCCGACGCTGTTCAGCCTTCTTGCGATGGTTGTCGTCGTCTACCTGTTCCAGGGTCTGTTCGACGCGATGCGCACCCGCATCCTGTCCGATGTCGGCGGCGCGCTCGACCGCGAGCTGGCGCCGGAAGTCCAGCGGGTCATCACCGACAATGCGCTGCGCGGCGGCAAGCAGACCGGCGACGGGCTGATCCTGATGCGCGACCTCGATCAGGTGCGCTCGTTCCTGGCGAGCGGGGGCCCCGCGGCGCTGATCGACCTGCCGTGGATCCTGTTCTTTCTCGGCGTGCTGTTCCTTCTCCATTATTGGCTCGGGGTCACCGCGCTGATCGGCGCGGCCATCCTGATCGGGCTGACGATCCTCACCGACCGGCGCACGCGCGAGCCGATCGCGCAGCTGTCGCAGATCGGCGCGGTCCGCAACGGCATGGCCGAATCCAACGTCCGCCACGCGGAAGTGCTGGCCGCGCTTGGCATGCGCAACCGCATGCGCGACCGCTGGCTCGAGGTGAACGGCGTGTTCCTCGCCGCCAACGACAAGATGAGCCGCAGCGTCGGCTTTCTCGGCGGCATCAGCAAGGTCTTCCGCCTGCTGCTCCAATCGGTGATCCTGACCGTCGGCGCGATGCTGGTCATCGACGGCAAGGCGAGCGGCGGCGTGATCTTCGCCTCCTCCATCCTTTCCGGCCGCGCGCTGGCACCGGTGGACGCCGCGATCGCCAACTGGCGGGGCTTCGCGATGGCGCGGCTCGGCTGGCGGCGGATCAACGAGCTGCTCGCGCGCATCCCCGACACCTCGGCGGTCAGCACGGTGCTGCCCCGGCCGCGCAGCGAGTTGGCGGTGCAGGCGCTGGTCGTGGCGCCGCCGGGGACCCAGCGCGTCACCGTGCAGAACGCCGACTTCAAGCTCCAGGCGGGCGAGGCGCTCGGCATCGTCGGCCCCAGCGCCGCGGGCAAGACCTCGCTCGGCCGCGCGCTGGTCGGCGTGTGGAGCCCCGCGCGCGGGAACGTCCGGCTCGACGGCGCGACGCTCGACCAATGGCACCCCGACGCGCTCGGCGAATTCATCGGCTACCTGCCGCAGACGGTGGAGCTGCTCGAGGGCACGGTGGCGGAAAACATCGCGCGCTTCGATCCCCAGCCCGATTCGGATGCGGTGATCGCCGCGGCGCAGGTCGCGGGCGTTCACGACATGATCGTCCAGTTGCCGCAGGGCTATGACACCCCGGTCGGCGCGGACGGATCGCAGCTCTCGGCGGGACAGCGCCAGCGGATCGGCCTGGCGCGCGCGCTGTACAAGGATCCGTTCCTGGTGCTGCTCGACGAGCCGAACTCCAATCTGGACGCGGCGGGCGAAGTGGCGCTGGAGCGCGCGGTGGCGGCGATCCGCGAGCGCGGCGGCATCGCGGTGCTGATCGCGCACCGCCCGTCCGCGCTGGCGCAGGTCAGCCATGTCCTGTTCATGCGCGACGGCCGCGTGGAGGCGTTCGGCCCGCGTGACGAAGTTCTGCAGAAGATCAGCGCCAAGCCGGTGCCGCTGCGTCCCCGAGCGGGCGGAGCCGGCGGCGCCGCGCCCGCTGCGGCCAAGGAGGCCTGATACCGATGGCGACCAATCTCCCCGCCGTTCTCGTCAACACCGGCGCGCGCGACCTCGTCCCCTATGATCCGGACCGCACGATCCAGTCGCGGCTCAAGGTGTCGCTGATCGCGATCGCGGTGCTCGTCTTCGGCTTCGGCGCGGCGATGGCCTTTGTGCCGATCGGCGGCGCGGTGGTCGGCGGCGGCCAGGTCGGCGTCGAGTCGCGGGTCAAACGCGTCGCGCATCCGACCGGCGGGATCACCGCGGCGATCTACGTCCAGAACGGCGATCATGTGAACAAGGGCGACATCCTGATGCGCCTGGACGATCAGGTCTCGGGAACCCAGTCCGAGCTGTCGTCGCTGACGGTCGACCAGTTGATGGCGCAGCGCGCCCGGCTCGAAGCCGAACGTCTCGGCGTCGCATCGATCGCCTGGCCCGCCGAGCTGCGGCGCAGCACCGATCCCGGCGCGCGCAAGGCGATGGCCGACGAGGAGAAGCTGTTCCGCATCCGTCGCTCCGAGCAGGGCGGCATCCGCGCGCAGCTCTCCGCGCGCGTCGCGCAATACGGCAAGCAGATCGACGGCTATCAGGCGCAGATCGCCGCGTTGCAGAAGCAGGCGGCGCTGATCGAGCCGGAACGCGCCAGCGTCAAGGAGCTGTGGGACAAGAACCTGGTCACCATCAGCCGCCTCAACCAGATCGAGCGCACCAGCGTCGACATGCAGGGCAACATCGCCGCGTTGCAGGCGCAGATCGCGCAGGCGCAGGCGCGGATCACCGAAGCCAACGAGCAGCTGCTGCAGATGGGCGAGACCCGCCGCGCGGACGCGGGCACCCTGCTCGCGACCGTCAACGGCACGCTGAACCAGGAGCAGATCCGCAGCGTCAGCGCGAGCGACCAATACGACCGCAGCGTCATCCGCGCACCTTATTCGGGAACGGTCGACAAGCTGGCGTTTTCGACGATCGGCGACGTGGTGAAGCCCGCCGAGACCATCATGGAGGTCGTCCCCGACCGTGACCGGCTGCTCGTCGAGGCGATGATCAGCCCGGCGGACATCGACCAGGTGGCCTCCGGACAGCGCGCGCGCATCCGCTTCACCGCGTTCAGCTCGACCGCGACGCCCGAGATCGCGGGCAAGGTCAGCTTCGTCGCGCCCGAGCGCACCAACGATCAGCAGACGCGGCAAAGCTATTACGCGGTGCGCGTCGAGGTCGATCCCGCCGACCTCGCACGCTGGCCCGAGATGAAGCTGCGTCCCGGCATGCCCGCGGAAATCTATATCGAGACCGGCAGCCGCTCGATGCTGAGCTACATCACCAAGCCGCTGCGCGACCAGTTCGCCCGCGCCTTTCGCGATAATTGACAGGGGACCAGGGGTTTATGGCGAGTTCGCGCAAGGCAGCGCTGCTGCTCGGCTGGGCGTGCGCGACGGCGCCCGCGCTGGCGCAAGGGGGCGCGCAGCGGCCCCCTTCGGCAGCGTCGCGTGATCTTGCGGACATCCCCAGGGTTCCGCCGCAGTCCACCGCGGCCAAGCCGATCGCGGTTCCGCCCGCCGCCCCCGCCGCCGAAGGCCGCGCGGGTCCCGCCTACCTGCCAGACGGCGGTGGAGTCCTGTCGGGTCTTCCGTATGACCGCGCGGCGCCGCCGGCGCCCGCGACCGCGCCGATCCGCACGCTGACCGAGGCGGTGACGCTGGCGTACCGCACCAACCCGCAATTGCTGTCCGCGCGCGCGCTGGCGCGCTCGACCGACTATCGCGTCCCGCAGGCGCGCGCCGCCTTCGGCCCGACCCTCAACGCGACCGGGGCCTATACCTTCACGCGCAACCGCACCGAGTTCCTCCCGGGCATCTTCTTCGGCGATCAGGGCTTTGCGAGCACCGCGTCGCTGATCCTCAACCAGCCGGTGTTCACCTTCGGCCGCAGCGCCGCCGCGGAAGCGGGCTCGGTCGCGTTTTCGCAGTTCCAGCGCGACCAGCTTCGCCTCACGGAAGCGCAGGTGCTCGGCAACGTCGTCGTCACCTATGTCTCCGTCCTGCGCGACGCGCAGGCGGTGACGATCGCGCGCGAGAACCTAGCGCTGCTCGAACGGCAGCTCAGCGACAGCCAGACGCGCTACGCGGTGCGCGACCTCACCCAGACCGACCTGGATCAGACCCGCACCCGCGTCGAGTTCGGCCGCGCCCAGCTCCTGCAGGCGGAGGGGCAGCTCGGCGTTTCGCAGATGCAGTTCCTCCAATTCGTCGGCGCGCCTCCGGGCGATCTTGCGCCCGCTGACCTGCTCGACGTGCGGTTCGGCTCGCTCGCCGCCGCTTACTCCTATGCCGAGGCGAACAGCGCGCTGATCCGCGCGGCGCAGTCGCGGGAGAAGATCTCGCGCGCCGCGGTGGAGTCCGCCAAGGCGGAGAGCCGTCCGCGTTTGGACCTGAGGGGCACCGCGGATTACGGCACCGCCTCTCCCTATTCGGACAGCCTGCGGACGACCCAGCTCCTGGGTCAGGCGGTGCTGACGCAGCCAATCATCGACTCGGGGCTGCGGCGCGCGCGGCTGGGCGAGGCGCGCGAAGCGAACCAGTCCGACTGGCGGCTGGTCGACCAATCGCTGCGCGACACGCGCTCGGCCGTCGGCAGCGCTTGGGATCAGCTCGCCTCTTCGCGCGCATCGCTCGCCAATTACCGGGCGGCGGTCGACGCGGCCGAGCGGGCGTATCAGGGCGCGCTGCTGCAACAGCGCGCGGGCGACCGGAGCACGCTCGACGTGCTCGATCTCGCGCGCGACCTGCTCACCATTCGCACCAATTACAACGTGGCGTTCGCCAATGAATATCTCGCGCGGGTGAGCCTGTTGTCGGCGGCGGGCATGCTGGAAGGACCGATGATCGTGCCGGGGCTGAGCCCCTATGACGCCGACGACCATTTCGACCGCATACGACGCAAGGCGAACATCCCGCTACTGACGCCCGTGCTGTCCGGACTGGACGGCGTGATCAACCGCGACACCCGGCGCGATCGCCCGTCACGCGACGCAGGCGCGGAACAGGGGCTCGACGAGACGCTGCCGCTGCCCCCGGCCTCTTCGATCACCAACTAGCCGAAGCGCCTTCGGGCAGCTCCCGCTACAACGCGGGCCGGATCAGAACCACCACGCGGCGATCGCCGCATAGGCGATGACCAGCAGCGCGGGGCCGGTCACCCGTGACAGCGCATGCGCGACATCGCGCTGCGGCGACGTCGCGGGCGTCTCCGGCGCGATCGCGCCGAATCGCGCTTCGATCATGCGCTGCATCTCGGCCGTCGGACCGCCGGCGGCGACCGCGCCGGAGGGATCGGCAGCGACCGGGATGAAGCGCTGGTGTGTCGCGGGTGCAGCAGCCATGTTGACAATGTCCTATCGCAAGGCGTCTATCCTCGCGTCCGGGCGTTAACAAAACGTTGCGGCCGCGCGCCTGACGGGTCGATCCGTGCGTTCGCCGAGTTACAAGATCGCAACGCTTGGCATCTAGTGGCGGACAGGGCAGCTGATATGCCCGCGTCGGTCCCGGTTGCGCCGGAGCGCGACGACGACGATTGAGCAGAACGAACGGGTCGAAAGAGTGGACGCTTGAGATGACCATCCGCGTGATCGCGCCCGAAGCCATCACCCGCACGGCCATGGCCGGACCGTCGTCGCGCGGAACCCAGCAGACGCGCATCCTGTTCTTCATGTGCCAGGCGATCACCGACCTGCTTCTCGTCACGCTGGCGTTCGCGCTTGCGGACCTGATCCGGCACGGGCGGCTCGGCGCTGGACTCGACCAGACCTCGCTGGTCGTCATGCTGCCGCTGTTCGTGGTCGGCGCCATGTACGTCGGGCTTTACACGTATGAGGCGGCGATCTCCGCGGCGTGCGCCATCGAGCGGACCGCGATCGCGTTGGGAATCGCGTTCGGCGTCGCCCTGTTGTTCTGGTTCGCAGCCAAGAGCGGCGGCGATTTCTCGCGGATCGTATTTTTCCTTGGTGCGGGCCTCGCGTTCGTTCTCCTCGCGGCGTCGCGCCTGTTCGCGGTATGGCTGGTGCGCAACGTCCTGCGCGAGCGTTTCATGCGCCGCGTCCTGGTGATCGACGGCCAGCCGATCCCCGTGCCCCGCGGTTTCGAGCTGCTCGACGTCGGGCGTTTGGGCCTGGTCCCGGACGTGCACAACCCGATCATGCTGCACAATTTCGCCAACCTGATCGGCGGCGCGGATCGCGTGGTGGTGTCATGCCCGATCGCGCGTCGCGAGCAATGGGCCATCTACCTGAAGGGCGTCGGCTGCTGGGGAGAGCTGCTCGTCCCCGAACTCCACGGCGTCGCGCCGGTCCAGCATGAGGCCGATTCGTCGCTGGTCGGCGTGCGGGTGTCGGTCGGCCCGCTTGATCTGCGCAACCGCATGTTGAAGCGGATGCTGGACCTGGCGATCACCGTGCCCGCGATCGTCCTGCTCACCCCGGTGCTGGTGCTCACCGCGATCGCGATCAAGCTGGACAGCCGCGGTCCGATCCTGTTCCGCCAGCGCCGCATCGGCAAGAGCAACCGGCTGTTCGACGTCTACAAGTTCCGCTCGATGCACGTCGAGCGGACCGATCACGACGGCATGCGGTCCGCGAGCCGCAACGACGACCGGATCACGCGGGTCGGCAGGCTGATCCGCGCGACCAGCATCGACGAGCTGCCGCAGCTGCTCACCGTGCTCGAAGGCGACATGAGCCTGGTCGGCCCGCGCCCGCATGCGCTCGGGTCGGTCGCGGGGAACCAGCTCTTCTGGCAGGTCGACCATCGCTACTGGCTGCGTCACGCGGTGAAGCCCGGGATCACCGGCCTGGCGCAGGTGCGCGGGCTGCGCGGCGCGACCGATCACGAGGACGACCTGACCAACCGGCTGCGCTCCGACCTCGAATATCTGTCGAACTGGACGATCTTCCGCGATGTCCACATCCTGATGCGGACCGCAGTGGTGCTGATCCACCGGAACGCCTATTGACCCCGCGCCGACAATAGATCGGCCGCCGGATCGCGCCCCGCGCGTGCAGCCGAGAGTCCCGTTTCAGGAACCGTCTTGTAAAAACTACATCGTTAACGGACTGTTATTTTTCGCGCTCCGGGCCTAGGGTGATTTCTACCGGGTAAGGGGTAGCGCGTAATGGCTTTCTGGCTCGTAGTCGCAGGCTTGTGGCTTGTGACAGCTTTTGTGATTACTTTGGCATTTCTCGGGGCGAAGCGTTCGCCCCTGCTCTACAGGTGGCTGTTCGGTCAGAAGCCGAGCGCGGAAGTGCATCAGCTCGTCATCGCTCACCCGGCCGCCAAGGCCGAGGTCGACACGCGTCTGGTCGCCTGAACCGCCGCACGGGTCGACCCTCATCGGCCGCGGCTCACTCGCCGCATCCCTGATCCTGCAATCCGGCGATCAGCGGCGACTCACCACCCGAAGGCCGCGAAGTTGCGCGGGATCAGCCGCCGATCGATCCGGTGGAGCGCGAACAGCGCCAGCACCAGCACGCCGGCGCTGAGGAGCGCGGCGCCTAGCGCGTCCGCCGATGTCAGGATCAGCGCCGTCGGCAGGACGACCGCGACCGCGACCGCCGCGCCGACCGCGGCCATGCCGTGCGAAAGCGGCAGCCCGCGCCCGCGGTTGAGCATCACCAGGCTGATGACCAGCGCCAGCGTCTCGCCCGCGAGCAGGCCCGCCGCGAGCCCGCTGATGCCGTCGTCCAGCATGATGCCGACCAGCCCGAACGGCAGCGCGAGCAACCGGACCACGGTGGACAGAAGGATGTTCCCGGTCCGCGCCACGGCGACCGCCACGCTGGACGGCCAGGTGCGCATGAACCTCACCGCCTGGGCCAGCCCGATCAGCGCGACGGGCAGCACCGCCTGGGCATAGGCGGGTCCGTAGAGCATCGTGAGCGCGGTCGGCCCGACCGCGGTGAAGCCGCACGCCGCAAGGATCGCCACCGACAGGCAGACCCCGACGAACTCGGTCTCGACCCGCTCGATCGATCCTGCGTTATGCGCCGCCGACAGCCGGGGCACAAACAAGGTGCCGAGCACGCGAGTGAACAGCCCCAAGGGCAGGACGAGCAGCAGCAGCGCGGCCGAATAGATGCCGAGCTCACGCAGGCCGAGCAGCGCGCTGACGAAGATGCGGTCGAACTGGGTGGAGACGAACAGCAGCGGCCCGTTGATCAGCAGCGGCCACGAATAATTAAGGATCGCGCGCGCCCAATGCCGCGAATAACGCAGCCGGTAGCGCCGCCGGGCCATGACGTGCGACATCAGCGCCATCGTCATGCTCCGGACCATGATGCCGACGAGCACGACCAGGTAGGTCCGCGTGAAAGCGAGCATCAGCAGGCAGGCGAGCAGCCCGCACGTTTCCCCGACGACGCTCGACAGGCTGTCGTTGGCGAAGACGTTATTCCGCTGCTGGCGCGCATTGTCGTAATGCAGGAATCCCATCGCCAGCGACGCCGCGGCCAGGATCAGGAACGGCGCGACGTCGTGCTGCAGTCCCAGCACGGTGAACAGCGGCCAGGCGACCCCGACCATCACCGCCGCGATCACGACGCCGCGACTGGCCGCGAGCGCCTGCACCGTCGCCTGGATCGACGCGCGGTTGCCGAACCGGTTCTGGAGCACGAACTTGTTGAGCCCGGTGTCGGTCGACAT
>SXHP01000030.1 GCA_005773165.1 Sphingomonadales bacterium
CTGCTGGTCAGCTACAGCGCCAAGGCGCTCGGCTTCTTCTGATTGCGATCCCCTCCCGCGAGGCTTCCGCACACCTTCGTTTCCGACTTGCGGGACACCTGCGGCGGACTCTCGGGTCCGCCGCTTTCTGTCTGAGAAGCGCCTGATGGTCCCGCCACGCATCCTGTCGACCCCCGAAGCCGACCGGGTGATCGGCGCGCTCGCGGCAGCGCATGGACCGCTGATGTTTCATCAGTCGGGCGGATGCTGCGACGGCTCCGCGCCGATGTGCTACCCGCTCGGCGAGTTTCGCGTCGGCGGACAGGACGTGCTGCTAGGCCATGTCGCAGCAGCCGGACAAGGTGGCGGGGTGCCGGTGTGGATCGGCGCGGCGCAATTCGCCTATTGGCAGCATACGCAGGTGACGATCGACGTCGTTCCCGGCCGCGGCGCGGGCTTCTCGCTCGAAGGTCCGCTCGGCGTGCGTTTTATCGTCCGCAGCCGGGTGTTCGACGACGCGGAGGCAGCCGCGCTCGAGGCTGCGGGTCCGCCACCCCGCGGCGAATAGATGCCGTGACGCGGAGGCCTGCCGCTGCCATGATGCCGCCGGTGAAGGGGAGAGAACCCATCCGCGTGGCCTCCACGCGCGTCGACGATCCCGCTGCGGCGGTCGCCGAGCTGTTCGGACGGCTGTGCGCGCCGGAACTGGCCGGGGTGCTGCTGTTCTGTTCCAGCCGCTACCCGCTCGACGCGCTCGCCCGAGCGCTCGCCGCGCGCAGCGATGGCCTGCCGATCGTCGGCTGCACCTCGTCGGGCGAAATCACTCCCGACGGACTCGATCAGGGCACGATCACCGCGATCGGCTTTCCCAAAGAAGGCTTCCGCCTGTCGGTCGCCTGCTTTGAGGATCTCGACCGGTTCGATGCCGCGGCGGCGCAGAGCCGCGTGCGCGCGCTCGTCGCCGACGCGAACGAATGGGCGCGGATCGCCGACGCGCGCCCGAGTCACGCCGCAATCTTTCTGGTCGACGGCCTGTCGCACCGCGAGGAAATGCTGACGCTGACCCTCCAGGACGCGCTCGGCGAAGTGCCGCTGATCGGCGGCTCGTCTGGCGATGGGCTCGATTTCCGCGAGACCTTCGTATTCTGGGAAGGCTCGTTCCGCCGCGACGCCGCGGTGGTGGCGCTACTCTCCGCCGAGCGGCCGATGCGGGTGTTCCGCGCGCAGCACAACGTGCCGGGATCGACCAAGATGGTGATCACCGCCGCGGACCCGGTCGCGCGCGTGGTGTACGAGATCAACGCCGAGCCCGCCGCCGCCGAATACGCCCGGCTGGTCGGCGCGCGGCTCGAAGACTTGGGACCCGCGGTGTTCGCAGCGCATCCGCCGATGGTCCGTGCGGGCGGCGAATATTACGTCCGCTCGATCCAGACCGCGAACGCGGACGGCAGCCTCACCTTCTACTGCGCGATCGACGAGGGCGTCGTGCTGACGTTGGGCGAAGGCGGCGACATCATGGCCGGGCTCCACGCATTGTTCGACCGGCTCGACGGCGATGTCGGCGGGATCGACCGTGTGCTCGGCTTCGACTGCGTGCTCAACTCGATCGAGATCGAGCAGCGCCAGCTCCGCGGGCCGGTGTCGCAGCTTTATGCAAGCCGCGGCGTGGTCGGCTTCAACACCTATGGCGAGCAATATCACGCGCTGCACGTCAACCAGACCTTCAGCGGCCTGGCGATCGGGCGGGGATGCTGATCGCCGCCAACGACGTCGCGTCCGAGGACCGCGTCGCGGCGCTTGAGGCGGAGAACGCGAAGCTCAAGCGGATCAATGCTGCGCTGATGGGGCGGGTGGAGCGGTCGACCGATCTTCAGGGCAATGCATTCTCCGTGTTCGAGACCGCCATCTCGCTGGAAGGCAAGGTCCGCGAGCGCACCGCAGACCTGGAGCACGCGCTGGGCGAGCTCGCCGCGAGCAACGCCGCGCTCGGACACGCGCGCGACGCCGCCGACAGTGCGCGGCGCAGGCTGGGCGACGCGATCGAAAGCATCAACGAGGGTTTCGCGATCTTCGACGCGGAGGACCGGCTGGTGCTCTGCAACCAAACCTATCTGTCGCTATGGCCGAGCATCGCCGACCGGATCGTGCCGGGCGCGCGGTTCGAGGACATCGCGGGCGCGATCGGCGACAGCGGTGCATCGCTCGGCGCGATGGTCGCTCCCGGCCGCTGGATATCGGAACGCGTCGCGCTGCACCGCGTGGCGAGCGGCGGCCACGTTATCGCGCTTGCCGATGGCCGGTGGATACAGGTGAACGAGCGCCGCACGAGCGAGGGCGGCGTCGTCGGGGTGTATACCGACATTACCGACATCCGTGCGGAGGACGCGCGTGAGCGTGCGCGCGAGCTCGCCGAGCGCGCGCTGGTGCTCCAGGGCACGCTCGACGCGATCCCGCAGGGGGTCTGCGTGTTCGATCGCGATCGCGCGCTGCTGGCGTGGAACGATCCCCTGCTCGCGCTGCTCAACCTCACGCCAGCGACCGCCAAGACCCGGATCGCGTCGCACGACGCGCTCGCCGAATGGTGCCGGAGCGTGCTTCCGGGCGGTGTCGACGCCGACTGCCTCGACTGGCTCGGTGAGGGCGAGGTCACCGCCGTGCGCGGACTGGCCGACGGGCGCAGCATGGAGGTGCGGCTGCTCGCCATGCCGAGCGGCGGCATGGTGATGAGCTTCGACGACGTGACCGACCGGCTGCGCGCGGCGGAGGTGTTGCGCGAAACCAACGAGACGCTCGAGCTGCGCGTCGCCGAGCGCACTGCCGAGCTGCGCCGCGAGGTCGTCGAACGCGTCGCGGTGGAGGCTGCGCTGCGCGATGCGAAAACCGCGGCCGAACAGGCGAACCTGTCCAAGACGCGCTTTCTGGCGGCGGCTAGCCATGATCTGCTGCAGCCGTTGAACGCCGCGCGGCTGTTCGTGTCCGCGCTTGCCGCGCGGCGGCTCGCGCCCGAGAACCGGCAGCTGGTGCTGCGCTCGGCGAGCGCGCTCGACTCGATCGAGGACCTGCTGGAGGCGCTGCTGGAGATCTCCAAGCTCGACGCCGGCGCGATCACCCCGGATGTCGCCGATGTCGGGCTGAGCGACCTGGTCCAGGCGCTGCGGGGCGAGTTCGCGCCGATGGCGGCCGCGCGCGGGCTGGCGCTCGAGGTCGAGTCGACCGACGTATGGGTCCGCTCCGACCCGCGATTGCTCCGGCGCATCCTGCAGAATCTGGTGAGCAATGCGCTGCGCTACACGGCGGAGGGCGTCGTGAGTATGTCCGTCCGCCGATCGGCAGGGGAGGTGGTGATCGCGGTGGCGGACACCGGCCCCGGCATCGACCCAGCGCATCACGAGGAGATCTTCGAGGAGTTCCGTCGCCTCGACACGGGCCCCTCGCGCGGCATCGGTCTGGGACTCGCGATCGTTCAGCGCGCCGGGCGCATGCTGGGCCACCCGATCGGCCTCGACAGCGCGCCGGGGCGCGGCTCCGTGTTCTCGGTCACGGCGCCGCTCGCCGCGATGGGGGTGCGGAGCCCGGTCCCGGTCGCGGTGGTGCAGCGCCGCGGGATCGGTGCGCGCGCGGTGCTGGTCATCGACAACGAGCAGTCGATCCTCGACGGCATGCGCGCGATCCTGGAGAGCTGGGGCTGCCGGGTGATCACCGCGATCGACGAAGCCGCCGCCCGGCGCGCGCTCGCCGCATCGGGCGACGCGATCGACGTCATCCTCGCGGACTATCACCTGAACGACGGCGTCACCGGCGACGATGCGGTGGCGGGGATCCGCCGCGACCGGGCGCGCGCGGTGCCTGGGGTGATCATCACCGCCGACCGCATGCCCGATCTCCGCGACCGGCTCGTCGCTGCGGGGCTCCACGTCCTCCAGAAGCCGGTCAAGCCTGCCCAGCTCCGCGCCTTGCTTGCGCGTCTAAGCGGATAACAGCAGCCACGATCCGGCCAGGATCGCCCCCGCCAGCCACACCAGAACGATGAACGCCGCCGCGACCCGGCTGCGCGGGCGGCCGGACCGCCGGTCCGCCGCCTCGCGGAACTCGGCGAGCAGCGCCGCCGGGATCAGCCGCAGCGCGAGCGCGATGGCGAGCGGCAGGATGAGCAGCTCGTCGAGCTGACCCAGCACGGGGATGAAGTCCGGAACCAGGTCGATCGGGCTCAACGCATAGGCCGCGACGGCCATCGCGAGGACCCGTGCCGCGACAGGGGTCCGCGAGTCGCGCGCGGCGATCCACAGCGTCAGCACGTCCCGCTTCAGAGCGCTTGCCCAGCGCTTCAGCCGGTCTGCGATCGCCATCGTTCCCGCCCGGGGCGCTCAGTGACCGGTGGTTCGTCCGATGAAGCGCACCTTGTTGGTCAGGATCACCGCCTGGGTGCGGCTGTAGACGTTCAGCTTGGCAAGAATTGCGGAGACGTGCGCCTTGACCGTAGTCATCGACACGTCGAGCTCGAACGCGATCTGCTTGTTGAGCTTGCCCGCGACGACCAGGCCCAGCACCACCCGCTGCTGCGGAGTCAGCGTATCGATGCGGCGGCGGATGTCGTCAGCCTCCATGTCGCCCTCGCTGAGCGAGCGGAACTCGTCGGGTGTGTAGACGTCGCCCGCCAGGATCTGCTGGATCGCTGCGACAATCGCGCTGCGCTTGAGCGACTTGGGAATGAACCCCGCCGCGCCGTTGGCGATCGCGGCGGAGACCACCCCGCTCTCGATCGCGCCGGAAACGATCACGACCGGGATGGATGGGAAGCCGTCGCGCAGCGCGACCAGCCCCGAGAAGCCTTCGGCGTCGGGCATGTTCAGGTCGAGCAGGACGAGGTCGAAGTCGCCCTCGCGCCGGATGATCGCGGTCGCCTCCGCGATCGACGATGCCTCGAACAGCTCGCACTGGTCGAACGCGACCGAGATCACCGTGCGCAGGCCGTCGCGCACCAGCGGGTGATCGTCTGCGATGAGAACGCGTTCCACGCCGATACCTCTCCCCGCCGCCGGAACTAGCGCGCCGGGACGCGGTGGGGAACAGGGCGATGCTCCCAGCATCGCCCCGCCGCTCCCGATCACGTGCGCGGCAGCTTGAACACCCAGAGCGCGCCGCCCTGGTTGATGTTCTGCACCGCCTTGGCAACCTCGCCGCCCCACAGCGGCGCCTTGTTCTTATACTCCCAGGCGATCTTGCCGGTCGCGGGGTCGATTGCGCGGAGCACGCCGATATGATCGTCGTACAACGGCTTGATCGTGAATCCCGCGCCCAGGTACGCCGCACCTTTCTTGTACGCGATAGGC
>SXHP01000254.1 GCA_005773165.1 Sphingomonadales bacterium
AGATGGCGTGCGTCGAGGGTGCGCGGGACCTGGCGGGGATCGCCGACGCATCGTCGACCGAGTTCGGGCCGACGCCCGAGCCCGTCGTCGGCCTAATCACCGAATGGATGGGGCGCGAGGGGCTGGAGAAACGCGAGGAGCAGGGCGACCTGGGCGGCACGATGCGCCTCGGCGCGTACGACGCCAAGCTCGACGGCAACAGCGTCGTCGCGTCGATCTATGGCGGCACCGCCATCTCCGAACGGCATCGTCACCGATACGAGGTCAACACCGGCTATCGCGAGGCGCTGGAGCAGGGCGGCCTCGTGTTCAGCGGCATGTCGCCCGACGGCACCTTGCCGGAGATCGTCGAGCGGCCCGATCATCCTTGGTTCGTCGGCGACCAGTTTCACCCCGAGCTGAAGAGCAAGCCGTTCGATCCGCACCCGCTGTTCGCGAGTTTCGTCGAAGCGGCCGTGCGCCAGAGTCGGCTGGTCTGATCGCCGACATCCCTGACGTAGGTTAATCATCAATTTATTTAAGATTCGCGGTCATCTGTGAGCGCTCCGAAGCGGGAGTGACACATGGCTGGGTGCGCGGGGTGCCGGTCCGGACAGGAAGACTTTGGGTTGGCGATGGCGTTCCAGCCGATCGTCGATGTCGAGGAAGAGCGCGTCGTCGCCTATGAGGCGCTAGTTCGCGGCGCGAGCGGCGAGGGCGCGGGCGCGGTGCTGGGCCGGGTCACGCCCGAGAACCGCTATGCGTTCGACCAGCAATGCCGGGTGGCCGCGATCGAGCAAGCGGTCGAGGCGGGGATCGTCGACACGGGCGCGCGGTTGTCGATCAATTTCCTGCCGAATGCCGTCTATTCGCCGGTCGCGTGCATCCAGTTGACGCTGAAGACCGCGCGCGCGGTCGGTATGCCGGTCGATCGCCTCGTGTTCGAGTTCACCGAGGACGAGCGGATGACCGACACCGCGCATGTCGCGAACATCATCGAAACCTATCACCGGATGGGCTTTTCGACCGCGCTGGACGATTTCGGCGCGGGGCATGCCGGCTTGGGGCTGCTCGCCAAGCTGCAGACCGACGTGGTCAAGCTCGACATGGAGCTGATCCGCGGCATCGACGCGAGCATGCCGCGGAGGATGATCGTCGACGGGGTCGTTCGCATGCTCGACCGGATGGACATCGGCGTGATCGCCGAGGGGGTCGAGACGGTGGAGGAATATGCCGCCTTGCGCGCGCTCGGCCTGCGCTATTTCCAGGGCTATCTGTTCGCGAAGCCCGGGTTCCGGAGCTTGCCGCCGGTCACCTATCCCCGAATCGACCTGAGCGCAGACATGGCGCGCGTCGCCGCCTGACGGGCGAAAGCGCCCGAGCCGCATCGGCCCGGGCGCCCCTCAGGTGCCTTCCAGGGAGTGGAGGAAGGCGCCGAGCCGTTTACGCCGCCTGGGCGGCGTCTGCATTGCTCTCGACCGCGGCGAGCGGCGCGCCGGTCTTGATCGCAATGCTCTTGGGCTTCATCGTCTCCGGCACCTCGCGCACCAGATCGATCACCAGCAGGCCGTCGTTCAGCCGCGCGTCCTCGACGAAGACGAAATCGGCGAGTTCGAAGCGACGTTCGAAGCTGCGGTTGGCGATGCCGATATGGAGGAAGTTGGGCGAGCCCGCCTTCTCATCCTTGCGGCCGGTCACCAGCAGCAAGTTCTGCTGCGCGGTGATGTCGATCTCGTCGCGGGTGAAGCCGGCCACCGCAAGCGTGATGCGGTAGCGGTCGTCGGCGACGCGCTCGAGATTGAAGGGGGGATAATTTTCGGCCGACGCGGAGCGCGCGTTGGTCTCGAGCAGGTCGAACAGCCGGTCGAAGCCGATGGTCGAGCGGCGATAGGGAGTCAGGTCGAGTCGCATGGGTCAAATCCTCTATCGAGCGAGTTGAACATGTCGGCGTCCGGGTACGCCCCGCGATGCCGCCGCGGCCCTTAGAGGCACCGCGTGACCCAGATTTAGGTGGGTGTTTTGGAGCTTCAAGAGGGGCTTGATCGCCCGGAGCACGCCTTCTCGTCACCCCGGGCTTGACCCGGGGTGACGGAGACTTGGATAGAATTACTTCGGGTTACCCCGCCGTCTTCGCAAGCCCCTTTGACAATTGCAGCGCGCCATTGAGGCGGGCCTTGGCGTCGCCCCAGGCGCGGTTGAGGACCAGCTTGCCGTCGGGGCGAAGCTTCGCGACGCCGTTCAGGCGGTCGACATAGGCGAGGAGCTTGTCGACGTTGGGCGGGCGGTTGTCGTGGAAGGAGATCAGCGTGCCCTTCTGTCCGACATCCATCTTGGCGATGCACGCGGTGCGGGCGTTGAGCTTGATCTGGATGACCGAAATGAGGTTCTCGGTCGCATCAGGAAGGGGGCCGAAGCGGTCGATCATCTCCGCCGCGAACGCCTCCACCTCCTGCGCCTTCTCCAGATCGTTCAAGCGGCGGTATAGGCCCATGCGCAGATCGAGGTCCGGGACGTAATCGTCGGGGATCAGGATCGGCGCGTCGACGGTGATCTGGGGCGAGAAGTCGCGCGGTCGCGCGTGCGGGGCGGCCCCACGCCGTTTGCTCGAAGGGGGACATCCGTTTGGATGAAACCCGCGCTAGAGCTCGGAGCGGATCGCCCAGAGGTCCGCGAAAAGCGGGCGAAAGAGGGTCGTGCGCAGGTACTCG
>SXHP01000255.1 GCA_005773165.1 Sphingomonadales bacterium
ACCGAGGACATCGCCTATTGGACGCGGCTGGGCGAATATCTGCCGCAGAGCGCGGGCGAGCAGCGGCGTCAGCGGCTGCTGACCGCCATGCGCGGCTATATCGGCGACGGCGTGCTGGTGCGCGCCTCCACGCTGCGCCGCGGCGGCGAGCCGCAGTTCGGGATGCTGACCGCGTTTCTCGCCGGACTTCTGCGCGCGGTGCCGCCCGCGAATCGGCCCGCGCTGGTCGGCCCGGCGATCTCGGCGGAGCTGCAGCGCCGCTGACGCCGCAATGGGCGACATGATGCACGTTAAATTCGTGCAATAGCGCCTAGTCCCCACCTCGCGACGCTCAGTCGTTCTTACAATACGCCAAGTTGATAGGGCGCAAGACCTTCAATCGTCCGGCAAAACCGGCTAGATCATGGTTACCGGGGCATCAACCGCGCCATTTGGGGGGCCAGTAAGGCGCGGCACCATAATCCAGCTATCGCTTCACCGCGATAAGGAATTCAGAACGTGTCCACCTATACTGTGAGCACCTCGACGGCGCTCGTCGAGGCGCTCAATATCGCCAAAGCCGGCGACATCATCGCACTGAAGGCGGGCACCTACGACCCCGTCCTGATCAGGGGCGTCAACGCAGGCGGCGTGACGATCACGTCGGCCGATCCGAACAACCCCGCCGTGCTCACCGGGCTCACCATCCGCGACAGCAGCGGCATCAACGTCAACCGCGTCGAGATGTCGACCGACAAGGCGCAAGGCGCCGCGCCGTTCCTGGTCTGGGCGTCGAGCAACGTCCACTTCGACGCGCTGGAGGTTCATGGCACGCCCGGGCTGGGCAGCGAGACCACCGTCGACGCGCTTGTTCTGCGCAATTCGACCAACGTCAGCGTCACCAATTCGGAATTCTACGACCTGCGGCACGCCGTGGGCATCGCCGGCAACACCGGCGTGACGATCGAAGGCAATTCCTTTCACGACATCCGCACCGACGGCATCCGCGGCGGCGGCAATTCGGACGTCGTGATCTCCCAGAACATGTTCACCGACTTCTATCCGGCGGCGAACGACCATGCCGACGCGATCCAGCTGTGGACGACCGGGATGACCGAGTCGGCGCGCAACATCACCATCACCGACAATCTGATCGTCCGCGGCAGCGGGGCGCCCATCCAGGGCATCTTCATTCGCGATCAGGGCGACAAGCTCCCCTATTACAACGTCACCGTGACCGGGAACATGGTGCTCGGCGGCAACCACAACGGCATCGCGCTGAACGGCGTGGTCGGCGGCACGATCACCGGCAACACCGTGATCGGGACCGAGGACCACCGGTCCTGGATCCGGGTGGACGAGAGCCGCAACGTGGGCGTCACCGACAATTTGTCGACCTGGTACATGACCGAGGACGCGACGCGCGACGGCCTGCTCGCGGGCAACACCCTGTCGCTGCCCTATCAGGACAGCGGCGCGGCCGAGGTCTGGACCTGGTTGTCGCAGAACAGCGGATTCTCCGGCGTTTGGGGAACCAGCGCGGACGTGATGGGCGCGCTGACGCTGAGCATGGCGCAGGCGCAGGCGACGCTCGCCGCGCAGACGAGCTATGTGACGGTCGAGGGGACGAACGGGGCGGACAAGCTGAAGGTCAGGGCCGGGTTCGACACCCACATCCTGGCCGGCAAGGGCGACGATTCGCTGACGGGGGGAGAGACGGGCAATCACAAGCTGATCGGCGGCAAGGGCGACGACACCTATGCGATCAAGGGCATCGGCGACGTCGTGATCGAGGATGCGAACGACGGCTATGACACCGTCAACACCATGATCGATTACACCCTGACCGCCAACGTCGAGATGCTGCGTCTGGGAACCGGCGGGCTCACCGGCGTCGGCAATGATCTGGACAACCGCATCGTCGGCTCGAGCGGCGACGACGAGGTGTTCGGCCTGGGCGGCGAGGACACCATCCAGGGGCTTGACGGCGACGATCACCTGTCGGGCGGCTACGGCGACGACACGATCAAGGGCGACGGCGGCGACGATACGCTGCTCGGCGGCGCGGGCGTGGACGCGCTGTCCGGCGGCGCGGGCAACGACGTGATTTTCGGCGACATCGGCAACGACTCGATCGAGGGCGGCGCAGGGATGGACCGGATGACCGGCGGCGCGGGCTCGGACGTCTTTCGCTTCCGGGCGGGCGACATCGAAGGCGACGTCATCACCGATTTCCGCCGCGGTCAGGACAAGATCGACCTGCGCGGCATCGACGCCAAGGCGGGCACCGCGAAGGACGACGGCTTCACGCTGATCGGCACGTCGGGGTTCCACAAGGTGGCGGGCGAGCTGCGCTACGAAGTCGTCGGCGGCAATGCGATCGTCAGCGGCGACGTGAACGGCGACGGCCGGGCGGACTTCAGCTTCACGCTGTACGACGTCAGCTCGCTCGCCAAGGGCGACTTCATCCTGTAACGCAGGCGACCTGCCGCAGGCCGCGCCCTCCGCTCACTCATCCGCCGCCTCCAGGGCGCGGATGAGCCGGGCGGAGGGTTCGGCGTTCGGGCCCGGATTGATCCTTCGCGATTGGCGGCGGCGACGCTTGCGAGCGCCCGCCCCGCCGCTCGATCGCTGCTACTGAGGCAATGCATGACCCTGATCTCCGTCATCGTTCCGACCTTCAACCGCCGCCACACCTTGCCGCGCGCGGTCGACAGCATTCTCGCCCAAACGCACCGGGACCTGGAGCTGATCGTGGTCGACGACGTGTCGACCGACGACACGCTCGACTATCTGCGCGCGATCGACGACCCGCGGCTGAAGGTGGTCGCGCTCGACACCAACGGCGGCGCGGGCCGCGCCCGCAACAAGGGGCTGGAGGTCGCGAAGGGCTCGCTGGTCGCGTACCAGGACAGCGACGACGAATGGAGCGTCCGCTTCCTGGAACGGCTTCATGCCGGGCTGCAGGAGGCGGGTCCCGAGGTCGGAGTCATCTACTGCGGCAAGCTCGTCTACGGGCGCGATCAGCAGCGCGTGTTCGGCCCCGGGCGCGTCGCCTACATGCCCGATCACGACCGCAAGATCGTCGAAGGCGACATCCACCGCGAGGTGCTCGCGCGGCCGCTGGTCAGCTCGCAGACCTTTCTGGTCCGGCGCGAGCTGATGGAGCAGGTCGGCGGCTGGCACGAGACGATCCGCAAGGGCGAGGATTGGGAGCTGAGCGCGCGGCTCGCCCGCATCACGCGCTACGCCTTTATCGAGGAGCCGCTATCGGTGACCTATCTCGGCCCCGACAGCGCGACCCACAACGAGCTGAAAGGGGTGGGGGTGATGGAGGCGATCCTGAAGGCCAATGCCGACATGTACGCGGCCGATCCCGCGCTCCACGCCGGGCTGCTGCTCCAGATCGCCCGGACCTATCAGCGCAGCGGGCTGTTCGCCGAAGCCAGGCCCTATATTCGCCGCGCCGCCGCGCTCCGCTCCGCGCCGCTCAGGACCGCCAAGCTGATGCTGGCGCAGACGCTCAAGCTCGGCCCGGTCTGGCGCAAGCGCGCTCCGGTTCAGGCGGGGCCGGGGCAGGGTTCCGCCAACCGATAGCGAAAGGGCCGGCGGCCGAAGCTCCAGGCGAGCGGGGGCGATCGGCCTCCGGGCGGCGATCCCGCCGTCAGCGGCAGCGGCGGGTCGGCGGCGTGTTCGGGAAATCGGCGATCCGGTTGCCGCACACGATCGTCCTGACGCCGTCCTTCACCCGGATGTTGGACCGGTTCGGGCGTCCCGAGCGCGGATTGACCGGGCCGGGATAGGTCGAGACCGTGTTGTCGGTGACGATGCTGTCGCGCGCGTCGTAGATGACGATGCCGTTGGGGTGGGTGACGCGGACCCGATTGTTGCGGATGATGATCCGGTCGTATCCGCCGTCGTTCACGCCGTTGCGGACGTGATTGCCGAAGAACACGCCCTGCATCTTGCCCTCCATGTCATTGTTTTCGACGAGGACGTCGGACATGGGGGTGGGGGGCCGGGACCACCCCTGAATGCAGTCGGGGTGGTCGCCGACCGTCAGCCGCTTGCCCGCGGCGTCAAAGGTCGTCGGCCTCGGCGAGAAATCGCGGCACGTGTTGCCGCGCACCACGACGTTGCTGGCGTTGGAGACGTCGATGCCGTCGGACAGCAGCCCGGTCAGCGTATTGCCGCTGACCCGGACGCGGTCGCTGCGCCCGAGGACGATGCCGCGGTGCGCGCCGGTGATCGTCATCCCTTCAACGGTGATGTTCCGCGCGCCGTTGATCAGCACGCCGTAGGAGCGTCCGCCGGGACCGGTCACCGTACCGCCATTGATCGAAACCCCCTCCACCTTCTTGAGCACCAGGCCCGTGAAGCGCGCCGAGCCCGCAATTAGCGTGATCGCGGGAACGTAGGTCCGCGCCGGAAACTTCACGACACCATATTCGCCGGGCGCCAGCGTGATCGTCTCGCCGCCCTTCGCCGCTTCGAGCCGGGCGACCAGCCGCTCGCCTGGCCCCATGCCCGCCAGATCGCGCTTGGCCCGCCCCTGCATCGCCAGCGCGGCTCCGGACGCTGCGAGCACGCCCAGGACGATCACCACGTTCCGCCGCACCGTCACCGCGCGCACGTCCCGCAAGGCGCATCTCCCAACCGCTGTTCAAAAGAAGCTTTTCGTCCACGACTCTATGGTTATGCGGTCTGATGGTCAACGAACCGCTCCTCCGTCGCGCCGCCGCGTGCATCGCATGACTACCGCGCCCAAGCGCCGCGACGGTCGCCGCATCGTGCTGCCCGCGCTCATCTATGTTCAGGCGCTTGCGCTGATCCGCAACACCCTGCTGGCGCGGCTGCTGGGGCCCGAGCAGTTCGGGCTGGCGGTGACGTTCCTGCTTGCGCAGCAGTTCATCGATATGTCGACCGACACCGGGCTCAACAAGTTCGTGCTCCAGAACCGGTTCGGCAACCGCGCGTCGATCCAGGCGACGGTGCAGGCGCTCGCGGCCAGTCG
Source organism: Sphingomonadales bacterium (assembly GCA_005773165.1). Lineage (GTDB taxonomy): Bacteria > Pseudomonadota > Alphaproteobacteria > Sphingomonadales > Sphingomonadaceae > Sphingomonas. The sequence continues at coordinate 4,994 of SXHP01000255.1, forward strand.
CGGCGTCGTGATCGCGGCGGTGATGGTCGGGGTCGCCTGGCCG
>SXHP01000256.1 GCA_005773165.1 Sphingomonadales bacterium
AGGGACCGGACTTCGCCATCTCGGCGAACATCGTCACGTCCTTGACCCGCGTCTGCTTGACCATGAAGGCGTGGAGCGGCTTGCCCGCGGCCTCGATCATCTGCGTGCCCGCCAGCTGGCCGGCCGCATAAGGCTGGATGGCGGTCGTGTTGATCTGGCTGATGGTGGGCGCCATCACGAACAAGGACAGGAACAGCGCCAGCCCGATCAGCACTTGGTTGGGCGGGGTCTGCTGAAGCCCCAGCGCCTGACGCAGCACCGCGAGCACGACGATGATCCGCGTGAAGCTGGTCATCATCAGCAGGATACCCGGCAGGATCGTCAGCAGGCCCATGATGATCAGGACCTGGAGGCTCAGCGACAGCGAGCCCGACTGGCCCGTCTGCTGCTGGCCGCCCAACTGCCCCAGCGCGCGGTCGACCGCGTCGCCGACGCCCGGTGCCGGAGCGGCCTGCGCGAACGCGGGAACCGCGACGAAGAGCGCGAGCAGGATCGCGAGGACGATCCAGATCAGGCGGCCGCCCGTGCGGGGGGCGGGCCCGGCGGCCTCGCGGAATAGCGCGGGGCCGACGCCGAGACGGCGGACGCTCATTGGTCCACCTTGTCGACGAGGGTGACGCCGCCGCGGCCGACCGAGACGAGCAGGCGCTTGCCCTCGAAATCGAGCACCGCGAGGCGCAGACCCGGAGAGATCATCATCGTCTCCTTGACGGTGACGAGGCGCGTCGCGGTCTTGCCGGGCATGCGCGATTCGAGGCGACGCCAGAGATAGAGGCAGCCGATCATCAGCCCGCAGACGAGCGGCAGGAGAATGACGAGCTTGAGGACGTAGGACCAGAGCATGCCGTCAGCCCCGCTTGTCCGGGCTGACCAGTTCGGTCATGCGGACGCCGAAGCGGTCGCCGACGGTCACCACCTCGCCGCGGCCGATCAGCGTGCCGTTGACGAAGACGTCGAGCAGCTCGTTGGCCTGGCGGTCGAGCTCGATGACGCTCGATTCGCCCAGCGCCAGCAGCTCGCGCAGCGTCAGGCTGGTCGAGCCGATCTCGACGGTCAGCTTGACGTCGACGTCCTGGAGCAGCCGGAAATTGGCGGCGAGGCTCGCGTCGGCGACGAGTTCGCCGGTCATCGCGTTCATTGAACAAATCCTTCGTCGAGAGCGGTGATCGAGGTGAGGCGGACCGCGGCGCGGCCGTTGGAGACGCCGACCGTGCCCGAGCCGAGTTGGTCGCGGCCGACCATCACCGGGACTTCGGGGCCGAAGCTGATCGGGATGACGTCGCCGGGCTGGAGGTTCATCAGCAGCGACAAGGGCACGACCGGCTCGGCGAGGACCGAGCGGACGGGAAAGCGGACCGCCATCGCGGCGCGGGTCAGCCGTGCGCGCCATGCGGCGTCGGGCTCGGCGGACTTGCCGACGACCTTGCCGGTCAGCGCGGTGCCGTGCGGCTTCAGCGCGGCCACGGGATAGAGAAGGTCGACGAACACCGGCTTGGCGGACCCGGCGGCGATGCCGAAGCGGGTGACGATGGTCGCGTCGTCGCCGTCCATGCCGTGAAGCATAGCGGCGTTCGCCTCGACTCGGCCGACCGCGAAGTCGATCCGCGCGAGCGGCTCCCATGCGGTGCGCAAGGGCGCCGCAATCGACTGGCCGATCCGCGCGACCATCGCTTCCGCGGCGGGCGAAAATTCGGAGGGCAGCGACGCGGGGGCCGCGCCGGTGCCGCCGAAGAACAGGTCGAGCAGCTCGAGCACGAAGCGGCCGTCGATGACGCACAGCGACTGGCCCTCCTGCCCCATCGCGAGCGGAAGCCAGGCGGTCAGCCCATCGGGGCGCTCCGCGCGGTAATCGGCGAAGCGCTGGACGACGAGCGGCTCGGCGAAGGTGCGGACTTCCTGGCGGAGCAGCGGCTCGAACACCCCGCGCAGCGTCCGCGCGAACCGCGCCGACAGGTGCTGCAGCGCGTGGAGATCGCCGAACGGGTTGAGCTTGGTCGCGCCGAACATGCCGTCATGCGCCGCGTCTCCGCTGCCCGCACGAATGCGGGAGCGTCGATCGGCCTGGGTCGTTGCGGCGGCGTTAACCATGCCTCACTGAACGACGAAACTGGTAAAGTAAGTGTTACTGATCCCGCCAAATCCCTCTTTTTGCTTAAGGGTCGTGTTGATCGCGTCGGTCAGCCGCTTCTGCAGCTGCTTCTTGCCCTCGCTGGAGAACACCTGGTCCTCTGTGGTGTCGCCGAGCGTCATCAGAATCGCGGAGCGGACCGCGATGTCGTTGGACTTGAGGTTTTCGATGACCTCGTCGTCATAGGGCGTCGACACCGCGAGCCCCATCTGCACGAAATGCACCGACTCGCGCAGGTTGGAGGTGAAGTCCTTCTCCAGCGCGTAATAATTGGAGGCGTATTTGTCGCCGCCCTCGCCCGACGCGCCGCGGACCTCGCTGGCGCCGCCTTCGCCCTCTTCGCCGGTAACGCCACGCTTCTGCTGGTCCTTGGAGACGAGCTTGGGGCCCTTCTCCTCGGCGGCGTGGCCGCCCGCCATCGCGCCGCCGGCGTACATGCCGCCCGCGATGCCGCCGCCGATCAGCACGACCGCGCCGACCGCGATCACGATGATCTTGCCCATCTTGCCCTTCTTCTTGGGCGCGTCTTCGGTCTTGTCAGCCATCGGGAACTCCTTGGATCAGGCGATCCGGTCAGTTGTGGTCAGGGTGTCGTCGTCGCGCGTCGCGGAGGGCGGTGCGCCGGGGATCGGGCGCGGCGGCTCAGCGGGCGCGCGCCGCTCCTGGCCGCCGCTTGCCGCTGCATCCTGCGTGAGCTTCAGTCCGCGCGCTTCGGCGAGCTCGGCCAGGCGCGGCTGCGCTTCGGCGAGGAGCGCGCGGGTAGCGGCCTGTTCGGCGGCGAAGCGGACGTGAACGGTGTCGCCCTCCTGCCGAACCGACACGTCGATCGTGCCGAGCGCGTCGGGAAGGAGGCGGATGCTGGTGTCGGCGGCGTCGGCGGCCGCGCCGGCGGCGTCGCGGAGCATTTCGATCCGGTCGACCATCGCCTGCGGCCAGCGTCGATCGGAAAGGTCGAGCTGCGCGCTTTCCGGTCCCGCGGCCGCGACCGGCGCGAGAGGCGCTTCGACCGTCGCGATCGGAGCGAGCGGGGACGGCTTGTCCTCGTCACGCCGCGCGGCGTGGATCGCCTGCGCGAACAGCCGAAAAGCGGGCGCGGTCGTTCCTGCGGCGATCACCGGCGGCAGGGTGACGGCGGGTGCGGGCGGCTGCGCCGGGCTTGCGGCGACAGGCTCCGCGGTGTCGCCACGCGTGACGTGGGCGGGGCCGGCGGCGGGCTCCGGTTGGCGCGGCTGCGGTCCCCGGGGGGCGGAAGCGACCGGGCGAGTGATCGCCTCGGCTGGCGCGACCGGCGCAATCGCTGGCGCTGGCGCAGGCTGAGCGGCGCGCGGCGAGGCGATCGCCTCGGCCACGATCGGCATCGCGTGAGTCGCCGCAGCGGGTCCGGCCGTGACGATCGGCGGCGTGACGGACGGCGGCGACGCGCGTCGGGGAACGTCCGCCGGGGTTGTCGGACGTGACGGTTGAGCGTCGACGATTGTCGCGAGTCCAAGCTGCGGGTGCGTGGGTCGGGACAGGGGTAAAGCGGTAATGGCCTGATCCGCATGCGGCGCAATCGGGACAGAAGCGTCGGTAGGCGGCGAAGCGACCGCCTTCGGGTCGTGGCGCGCGGGCAGCGCCTCGGTGCGCAAGGGCGGGGCGGGGCTGGTGGGAAAGGCTGAAGGGATCGCTTGGCCGACGATCGCCGTGACGGCCGCCTCGACGCGCACGGGTGCGACGGCCGCGATCACCGGGCGCGGATCGGGCGGCGGAGCGTCGTTTGCGAGCGGTGCGCCTTCTGCAGGCAAGGCAAGCGCGACGGGGGTTTGCGCCGGAGGAGGTGCGGGAATGAGGTCCTGCTCCTCGACCGCCTCGCGCGGCGTGTCACCGGCTCTTGCGTGGCCCGGTTCCGGCTCGGGCGCTGGACGGAAGCGGGCGACGGTTTCGCCAGACTCCTGGAGAGGGCGCGTGTCGCGCTCAGCGCGGGCGTGCGGCACGACCACTGGCGCTTCCGGGGCTGCCGGGAGTGCTGCCGTGACGACGGCCGCAGGCGCTGCGGGAGCAAGCGCTGCCTCTTGCGGTTTCGCCCGTTCGTCGTCGGCGTTGGCGTGTTCGTCGCGCGCCGGTCGCTGATCGAGCAGGGGCGCTTCGGCGAGCGGAGGCGGATAGGCGTTTGTCGGGGCTGCGGCGGTGCGCGGGTCGGGCGAAGCGGGCGGCGCGCTGCGAGGGAGGTCCTCCGGTGCGGCGCTCGCCTCGCATGGGACCACCGCTGCGGGAGCGGGCTGGATCGTGCCCGGGGATGAACTGGCCGGGCTCGTCGTGGCGAGCGCGGTCGCCACGGTGCCGGACGAGGCCGAAGTGCGCAGAGCCACGGGCAGCGGCACGGAAGCTGTCTGCGCGATGTCCGGAGTGACATGCACCGCTCGCGCCCGATGCTTGGGCGTGTTCGTCGCGGTGTTCGGCAGCGTCGGCTCTCGAGCGGCAAGCGGGATAGTAGGCGGCGGGGGCGCGACTGAGGACGTGGCGGCGGGCAGCGCTGTCGGCTCAGCGGGCTCGCGCACCGCTGGGCGCAGGGGTTTCGCGGGCTTCGTTGCCGTTTGCGTCGTTCGGACCGCGGGGAGCAGCTCGATCGTATCCGGTTGCGCTGCGAGCGCCTCCGGCAACACCGGCGGGGTGACGCTCTGAGGGGCGAGGGCGACCGCCTTCACCGGCTGATGGGTCGGCGGCAACGGCTTGCCGGGGGCGGCAGGCGTTTGCCCGCCGGTGTCGACGGCGCGGTCGAACACCGCCGCCAACGCCATGCCGAACGCTGCCGCGTCCGCCGCCGGAGCGGCCGCGGTCGGGAAGAGCGCAGGTACGGACGTGGGGAGCGTGGGTTGGATCATCGGAAAGGCGGAGACCTCGGACAGCATGTCGCCGGGTGCTCAGCAAGGATCGTGCCGAACTTTCCGTGTTGGCGGCGCATTCTGAAGTTCGCGCAATTCGCGCATCGCCCTATCCTTGTCGGCGCGCCCGATCAGCTTTTCGACCGCGACCTGATCGCGGTGGGCGGCGCGGGTCTTTTCCGCGGCCTGGACCGATTGGAACTTGGCGGTGCGGACACGGCCTTCCGCGGCCTCGGCCGACTGGTGGAGGCGGGTACGATAATGTGCGGCGGCGGCGAGGGAAAAGCCCGCGCCGTCGCTGGGCCCGACCGAGGCGGCGAGCGCGGCGATGCGTTCGGCGAGCTGGACTTCGCTCGCGGTCTTGTCGTGGGCGCGCATCTCGTCAGCCTGCGCGAGACCGAACTGAAGCGTGCGGACGCGGTGGATGCGCGTCAGCATGCGGCGCTTGTCAGCCATCGCCGAAGACGCCGGTGAGCTCGGCGACCGCATCGGGGAGCGACACGCTCGCGTCGGCGTCCTGGCGGACATATTCCATCACCGCAGGGTGATAGGCGATGGCGGCGTCGATCGCGGGGTCTGCGCCCGAGCGGTATGCGCCCATCAGCACGAGGTCGCGGTTCTCCTCATAGGTCGCGAGGTGGCGGCGGAGCGTGCGGGCGGCGAGCGCATGCTCTCGCGGGACGATGTCGTTCATCACCCGGCTGACCGAGGGGCCGACGTCGATCGCGGGATAGATGCCGCGCTCGGCAAGCGCGCGGGAGAGGACGATATGGCCGTCGAGGATCGAGCGGGCGGAGTCGACGACCGGATCGTTGCCGTCGTCGCCGTCGGCCAGCACGGTGTAGATCGCGGTGATCGAGCCCGGGCCGTTGGCGTCCGCCCCCGCGCGCTCGATGAGGTTGGGGAGCATCGCGATGGCGCTGGGCGGATAGCCGCGCGCGGATGCGGGTTCGCCGAGCGCGAGGCCGATCTCGCGGCCCGCGTGCGCGACACGGGTGAGCGAGTCCATGATGAGGAGGACGCGTCTGCCCTGATCGCGGAAAGCTTCGGCGATGGCGGTGGCACGGAGCGCGCCGCGTGTGCGGAGCACCGGCGAGTGGTTGGCGGGAACGGCGACTACCACCGCACGCTTGCGCGCCTCGCCCGCGACCTTGGTCTCGAGGAAGTCGGCGACTTCGCGCGAGCGCTCGCCGATCAGGCCGATGACGACGACGTCGGCGGCGGCGGCCTTGACCATCATGCCGAGCAGCACGGACTTGCCGACGCCCGAGCCCGCCATGATGCCGACGCGCTGGCCCTGGCCGATGGTGAGCAGCCCGTTGATCGCGCGGACGCCGACGTCCATCGGCTGCAGCACGCGACCGCGATCGAGCGGGGACTGGAGCTTGCCGGCCAGCGGCCATGTGCCTGCGCCGCGAATGGGGCCGAGACCGTCGATCGGTTTCCCCGCGCCGTCGACGACGCGGCCGAGCATCGCCTCGCCGACCTCCGCTTCGCCGGGCGCGCCGACCGGGCGGACGAGCGCGCCGGGAAGCAGCGCCGCCGCGCCGCCGAGGTTCATCATCAGCGTGCGGCCCTGGCGGAAGCCGATCACTTCGGCCTCCACCGTGTCGCCGACGCGGCAGACGGTGCCGACCGGGAGCGTCAGCCCGGTCGCCTCCATCAGCAGGCCGTCGAACGACGACAGGCGACCGGACACCTGCGGCTTGGGGGAGAAACCGGGGCAGGCGAGGTCGTCGAGGAACCCGCAAGCGAACTGGTTCAGCATCGGGGCGTCGGAACCTTGTCGATCGCCTGGGCGAGCTGGTTCAGCCAAGACTCGGGCCCATCCTCGACGACGGTGGAGGCGGATTCGAGAACAAAGCTGCCGCGGGCGAGGGCGGCGTCGCCGACCGCGAAGACGGTCTGGGGCAAGCGGCCTTCGAGCAGCGCGACATCGTCGGGGTGGACGCGGAGCATCGCCGATTCGGACGCGTCGGCGAGGCAATCGGTCGCCGCGCCGATCCGTGCGGCGAGGATGTCGGGCGCGATGCCGACTTCGCCGACAAGGCGCTGCACCAAGTGAAGGACGGTGGCGCGCAGCCGTTCCGCCAGCGGGCCGCGGTCGATGTGGGCGCCTGCGACCAGCCCTTGCGCGAGATCGGCGAGCAGCGCCTGATCACGTGCGCTGTGCGCCTGCGCTTCGGCCGCGGCGGCGGCGAGCCCTTCGGCATAACCCGCGGCGTGCGCCGCGACGAGCGGGTCGAGATAGGCGTTGTCGCCCGCCTCGCAGGCGAGCGGGTCCCACCCCTGCGTGGGATTGGCGGCGCGGTCGGCGGGGCTGAAATGCTTGGGCGCTGCGGCGGGAGCGGGCGCGTGCGGCGAGAAGGACCTGGGCGTCGCGACGAGATCGGTCGCGACGAAGCCCGACGCGGGCGCGAACGCCAGCGCCAGCGCCGGCGGGGGCAAGTCGTGGCGTGCGGCGAAGCCGGCGACGAAACCGTCAGACATAATCGTCCTCGCCCCCGCCCATCTGGATGGTGCCGTCCTTGGCGAGCGCGCGGGCGATCTGGATCATCGCCTTTTGCGCTTCGAGCACTTCCGACATCTTCATCGGCCCACGCGATTCCATTTCGTCGCGGATGCCGTCGGCGGCGCGCGCGGACATGCAGCCGAGGATGCGACCCCGCGCGGCCTCGTCGACGCCCTTCAGCGCCCTGGTCAGGATGTCGCCGTCGATGTTCCGGATCAGCGTGCCGAGGTTCTTGTCGTCCATGTCGAGGAGGTTGTCGAAGACGAACATCTGCTCCTCGATGGCGCGGGCGACCTCCTTGTCGATCTTGAACAGCTTGGGCATCACGCGCTGCTCGGTCGCCTTGCGCGCGCCCTGCAGGATCTTGGCCGCCTCGCGGGTGCCGCCCAGCGTCACGCCCTGCGCCTTCGCGCCGCCGTGCGCGCGGTTGGCGAGCATCTGCTTCAGCGTCTCGACCGCCTCGGGCGTGATCGGCCCCAGTCGCGCGATGCGGTGGAGGATTTCGGGCTGGATCGCGTCGGGGAGGAGTTCGAGCACCTGGCCGGCGACCGCGGGGTCGAGGTTGGCGATCAGCACCGCGGCGATCTGCGGATGCTCCTTCTCGATCATCGCGGCGATCTCGGTCGCGTCAAGCCAGTCGAGCAGCTCGATCTCGCATGCGGCTTCGGGCGGGATGATCCGCGCGAGGACGCTGTCGGCCTTTTCCGGCCCGAGCGCGCGGTTCATCACCGATTCGATCCGCGGCCGCGGATCGAAGCCGATGTCGGTGCGCGCGCGGGCGCGGCCGACGAAGTCGTCGAGGACGTCCTCGACCTCCTGCTCGGAGACGTCGGCGACCTTGAACATCGCCGCGCCCAATTGGCGCACCTCTTCGGGTTCCAGCTTCTGCAGGATCGCGGCGGCCTCGTCTTCGCCGACGAGCATCATCAGCACCGCGGCGCGCTCGACCCCGGTGTAGCTGCGCATGCCGGCAAGCGTCGCGCCCTCGCTCATTGCGCGTCCGCCTTGATCATGTCGCGCACCGCCAGCGCGGCGCGCGCGGGATTGTCGCGGGTGAAGCCGCGAACCGCGGTCATGCGGTTGTCGTAGCCGCGGCTCGATTCGAGCTGATCGAGCGTCACCGGCTCGCCCGCGACGATCGCCGGACCGTCGCCGGGCGCGCCGTCGATTGCCGGAACGGGGGCGGGGGCGTTCGCCTCGTCACGCTTCGCCATCAGCGCCTTGGCGAGCGGGCGAACGCCGAGCAGCAGGACGAGCAGCGCGATCAGGATCGCGGTGGCGTTGCGCGCGACGACCGGGAGCCAGGCGTTGTCGTACCAGGCGGCGGCGGCGGGCGCGGCGTCGGCCCCGGCGAACTTGCGGCTGATCACCGTCACGTTGTCCCGGCGGGACTGGTCGAAGCCGACCGCGCTCTTCACCAGATCGCTGATCTGGTTGATCTCGTTGGCGGAGCGGCGGCCCTTCTCCGGCTCGCGGAGCAGCACCGCGACCGAGATGCGCTTGACCTGCCCCGGCGCGCCGCGGGTCACGGACACTTCGCGACCGAGGTCATAGGCGCGCTGGAAACTATCCGACTGTTTGGCGGGGTCTGGCGCGGGGCCGCCTGCGACCGGCGTCCCGGGGGCGCCCGTCGCGGGCTGCGGCTGTTCGAGGGTGCTGGCGGGCGGCGGGGTGTTGGACAGCGCGCCGGGGATGCCGCCGGGAGTCGCGGCGGTCTTCAGGTCGCCGGTCCAATTCCCGGTCTCGGCGCGGAGCGCGCCCTGCTTGTCGTAGCTTTCGCGGGTCGCCTGCACTTCGGACAGGTCGACATCGGCCTGCACCTCGGCGGTGAAATTGCCTGCGCCGACCAGGGGCGTGAGAAGCTGGATGAGCTGGGTGCGGTATTTGTCCTCCAGCCGCCGCTGGAACTCGATCCGCTCGTCCGAGCCGTCGCCGCCACGCCCGCCGGGCTTGGTGAGGAGACCGCCCGACTGATCGACGATGGTCACGCCGTCGGGCTTCATGCCGGGAACGGACGAAGCGGTGAGGTTGACGATCGACTGGACCTGCGCGTCGGACAGCGAGCGCCCGGCGTTCAGCTTGACGATGACCGATGCGGACGGCGCGGCGCTGTCGCGGACGAAGACGCTCGCTTCCGGGGTGGCGAGATGGACGCGCGCCTCGGCGACCGCGTCGATCTCCTCGATCGAGCGGGCGAGCTCGGTCTCGCGCGCCTGGCGCAGCCGCTCGCCCTCGACCGCGCGGGACACGCCCATCGGAAGCTGGTCGAGGATCGCATAGCCGCCGGGAGCCTGCTTGGGCAGGCCTTGTCCCGCGAGCAGCATGCGCGCCTTGGAATATTCCTCCTCGCCGACGGTGAGCGCGCCGGTGCCCTCGTCGATATGGCTCTTGATGCCCGATTGGTCGAGCGCGGAGGTGACCGCCTGCTTGTCGGCGTCGGTAAGGCCGGTGAACAGCGTCTTCTGCGCAGGCGTCGACAGCGACATCCAGGCGAGCGCGGCGGCCGCGATCAGGCCGATCATCAGCGCCATCGGGGCCGAGCGGCGGACCGCGGGCTGCGCCATGAAGCCCTTGAGCTGCAAGAGCGGGTTGGCGAATTTCTCCGGCAGCGCCGGGGTGGTTGTGGCGAGCGCGTTCATGTCAGACCGGCATGCTCATGATGTCCTTGTACGCGGCAAGGAGCTTGTTGCGGACCTGGAGGGTGGCTTCGAAGCCGACCGACGCCTGCTGGCGGGCGAGCATCACCTTGGCGATGTCGACCGTCTCGCCGCGCTCATAGCTTTCCGAGAGTTTGGACGCCTGCTGCTGGCCCTCGTTGACGCTCTTCAGCGCGGTGTCGAGCGTGTCGGTGAAGCTCTTGGGCCCCGTCGACACCGGCGCGGGCGAGGACGCCGCCTCGCTGGCGCTCTTCAGCGCCTGGTTGCGTTCCAGGATCTGCGCGCGGAGCTGCATCACCCGGTCGACGCTCATCGCGCCGCCGACACCCGAGACGCTCATGCCGACGCCGCCCAGCTACGCGGCGCGTCGATCTCTTCGCCCTGCTCGCGCGCCTTGGCGAGACGGTAGCGGAGCGTGCGTTCGGAGATGCCCAAGCGCTTGGCGGTTTCGATCCGGCTGCCGCCGCATTGGCGCAGCGTCTCGCGGATCGCGGCGAATTCGCTCATCTGGACGACCTTGCCCAAGGTGGCGGGTCCCGCGGCCTCATCGTTGGCATGGGGGCGAGCCGAGGCGGCTGGCCGGTCGAAGACGATGTGCGCCGCGTCGATCGTGTCGCCGCCTGCGAACAGCAAAGCGCGCTGGATCACGTTCTCGAGCTCGCGGACGGTGCCCGGCCAATCGTGGCGGACGAGCAGGTCGACCGCGTCGCGCGACGGCCAGGGGATCGTCCCGCGAGTCCCCGCGTGACGCAGGATCATCGTCGCGGCGAGCGCGGGAATGTCGTCGCGGCGCTCGGCGAGCGCCTTGGTGGTCAAGGGGAACACCGACAGGCGGTAGTAGAGGTCGG
>SXHP01000031.1 GCA_005773165.1 Sphingomonadales bacterium
ACCACCGGCGCGGTCGCCAAGCGGCTCGGCCGCCGCTGGCTGGGGATCGAGCGCGAGGACGATTACATCGCCGCCGCCCAGGAGCGGATCGCCGCCGCGCTCCCGCTCGACGAATCGGCGCTGCGCACGATGCAGAGCCCGCGCAGCCAGCCCAAGGTCGCGTTCGGAACGATCGTCGAAACCGGCTATCTCCAGCCCGGCAGCGTCCTGACCGACGCCAAGCGCCGCTGGCGCGCCACCGTCCGCGCCGACGGCTCGCTCCTCAGCGACTGCGGCCAGGCGGGCTCGATCCACAAATTGGGCGCGACGCTGCAGGGCGCGCCCGCGTGCAACGGCTGGACCTTCTGGCACCATGAGGGCGATGGCGGGCTGCTCGCGGTCGACACGCTTCGCCAGACCTATCTGCTCGCGACGCAGCCCTGAGGATTCCTGCCTGACCCTCCACCTCACCCCCGCGCAGTTCGTCGCCACCCCCGTCGGCCGTGAGGACGGCGCGGTCGCGCGCCTTGCCGGGGGCATGCTGTGGTACGCGGCCTATGACGTGCGCGAGGGCGCGCGCCGCTGGACCGTGCCGGTCGCGGAGGTGGCGGCGCTGGGGCGGCGCGCCGAAACGCTCCACGGGCGCTTCACCTCGCCACGAGCGCCCTGGGTCATGGGCCCGCGCACGCTGCGCTTCGACCAGCCGCAGGTGGCGGGCATCCTGAATGCGACCCCCGACAGCTTCTCCGACGGCGGCAAGCATGAGGGCGATCCCGCGGGCGCTGCTGGTGCCGGGATCGACATGGCCGCGGCGGGCGCGGCGCTGGTCGACGTCGGCGGCGAATCGACCCGGCCGGGCGCGACGGCGGTGTGGGAGGGCGACGAGATCGCCCGCACGGTTCCCGTGATCGAACGCCTCGCCGCCGCGGGCACGCTCGTTTCGATCGACACCCGCAAGGCGGCGGCGATGGAGGCGGCGCTCGCCGCGGGCGCTGCGATCGTCAACGACGTCTCCGCGCTGCTCTGGGACGAGCGCGCGCTCAAGGTCGTCGCGGACGCAGGCTGTCCGGTGATCCTTATGCATTCGCCCGATCCGAAGGCGGGCGGGCACGGCCGGGTCAGCTACGACGACGTCCTCCTCGATGTGTTCGAATGGCTGGAGGCGCGGGTCGACGCGGTCGCCGCGGCGGGCGTGCCGCGCGAGTCGATCGCGGTCGATCCGGGCATCGGCTTCGGCAAGTCGCTTTCCGACAATCTCCAGCTCATCAACGGCCTAGCGTCGTTCCACGGCCTCGGTTGCCCGGTGATGCTCGGCGCGAGCCGCAAGCGGATGATCGGCGCGCTGTCCAACGAAGCGCCTGTCGACCGCCGCCTTGGCGGCAGCCTGGCGCTCGCGATGCGCGGGTTGGAGGCGGGCGCGCAGCTCCTCCGCGTCCACGATGTGGCGGAGACGGTGCAGGCGATGCGGGTCTGGCGTGGGCTGAGGGATCAGGCGTTGGTCGGGTAAGGCCTCAGCCCGACCGCCAGCATGTCGCCTATCGCATGCGTCAACGCCTCTATCTCCCGATCTTCTTCCCAAACGCCGTAACGCAGTCCCAGGAACACGTTCATTCCCATGATCGCCCAGGCGTGCACCTCGTTCACGTCGCCGCGCACCTCGCCCCGCACCGCCGCCGCCTTCAGCCGCTGGGTGATCCGCTCGGCGGTGGTCGCGTAATGCTTGCGGTAGCTTGCCGGATCGACGAACTCCGCTTCGTCGATGATCCGGTAGATTTCCTTGTGCGCTCGCACGAAGGCGATGAACTCGGCAAGGCCTACGCGCTCGGCTTCGATCTGGTCGGGCGCAGCGCGGATCGCGGGTGCGACATGGTCCCGCACGCGCGCCGACATGTCCGCGACCAACGCGCGGAACACCGCGTCTTTGGAGTCGAAATAAGTGTAGAACGTTCCCGCCGCGACGCCCGCCGCCCTGGTGATGCCCCCGATCGACGCATCGTGGAATCCCAGCGCGCCGAACTCCCCTGCCGCCGCATCGAGGATCGCGCGCAGCGTCCTGCGGCCGCGCTCGGTACGCGGCTCCTTTGGTCCCGGCGCCTCCGCTGCCGCCATCAGCCCCTCCTGTGCAATCCCAAGTTGAACCCCGGTTCAGGTTTCAGTATAGCGCTTGCATCGGGCGCACAAGCCGCGGTGCACGCGGGCGCTTCAAAGGGGAGGATATCATGGCATTTTCATCCGCGCGCGGGCTTCTGTTCATCGGTGCAGGCGCCGCCGCGCTCTTCGCGGCTCCAGCGCAGGCGCAGGTCGAAGGCGCGCCGACTCCGACCCAGGCGCAATCGGACAACAACACCTCCGCGGACGCCGCCGAGCAGAACCCGCAGGATATCGTCGTCACCGCCCGCCGCCGCGAGGAATCGCTGCTCGACGTGCCGATCGCGGTCACCGCCTTCACCGGCGCGCAGCTGGAGGCGAACGGCGCGATCGACGTCACCGATTTGTCCAACGTCACCCCCAACGTCACCCTCGAAACTTCGCGCGGCACCAATTCGACGTTGACCGCCTTCGTCCGCGGCGTGGGGCAGCAGGACCCAGTCGCGGGGTTCGAGGCGGGCGTCGGCATCTATCTCGACGACGTCTACCTCAACCGTCCCCAGGCGGCGGTGCTCGACAGCTATGATGTCGAGCGGATCGAGGTGCTGCGCGGTCCGCCGGGCCCGCAGTACGGCCGCCCCGCGATCGGCGGC
>SXHP01000257.1 GCA_005773165.1 Sphingomonadales bacterium
GCCCGCGTGGGTCGGCAGCAGCAGATCGGCCTCGCGCGCCATGCTGCTCGTCGGCACGTTGACGACTACCGCGACCTTCTGCCCCTCCGCCTTGGCGTGGCGCAGCGCCGCGAGCGTGTCCGCGGTCTCCCCCGACTGGCTGATGAACAGGGCCAGCCCGCCCGGCTCCATAACCGGCGCGCGATACCGGAACTCGGAGGCGACATCCAAGTCGACCGGCACCCGCGCAAATTGCTCGAACCAATATTTGGCGACCATGCCGGCGTAAAAGCTCGTCCCGCAGGCGACGATCGTCACACGCTTGATCGCCGACAGGTCGAATTCGGGTATCGGGAGGGACACCTCGCCCTCCGTCCGCTTCAGATACGATTGCAGCGTCTGTGCGACGACCACCGGCTGCTCGTAGATCTCCTTCTGCATGAAGTGGCTGTGATTGACCTTGTCCGCCGCATGCCCGAACACGCCCGAGTTGACGACCGGACGCTCGACGCGGGCGTTGTCGCGGTTGAAGATCTCGATGGTCGAGCGCGTGACGCACGCCCAGTCGCCTTCCTCCAAATAGGCGATCCGCTGCGTGAGCGGCGCCAGCGCATGCGCGTCCGAGCCGATGTAGTTCTCGCCCTCGCCGTAGCCGACGGTCAGCGGCGCGCCGAGCCTGGCCGCGACGAGCAGGTCGGGCTCCTGACGGAACAGGAAGGCGATCGCGAATGCGCCGTGCAGCCGCGGCAGCACCGCCGCGACCGCGTCCCGAGGCGCGCGGCCGCTCTCCAGGTCGCGCGCGACGAGATGCGCGACCACTTCGCTGTCGGTTTCGCTCAGGAACGTCCGTCCGTCGGCGATCAGCTCGTCGCGCAGCGGCTTGAAGTTCTCGATGATGCCGTTGTGAACGATCGACACATCGCCTGCGATGTGCGGATGCGCATTGTCCTCGGTCGGGGCGCCGTGCGTCGCCCCGCGGGTATGCGCAATGCCGGTCGCCCCCGGCAGCGGATCCTCGGCAAGCCGCGCCGCCAGGGTCGCGAGTTTGCCCGGCGCCCGCCGCCGGTCGATCCGCCCGTCGTTAATCGTGGCGATCCCGGCGGAATCGTAGCCGCGATACTCGAGCCGCTTCAGTCCTTCGAGCAGACGATCGGCGACGTCGCCCTTGCCGAGAATCCCAACGATGCCGCACATGTGCCTGACTCCAGAACCGATTTACTTGGCGGCCTTACGCGTCCGCATCGCGTCGCGGAAGCGCTTGGCCCATCCCGCTTTGGCGCGCTGTTCCGGCCGCACCAGCACGAGCGAGTCCGCCTCGACGTCCGCGGTGACCACCGATCCCGCGCCCACGATCGCGCCCGCGCCGATCGTGATCGGCGCGACCAGCGCAGTATTCGAGCCGATGAACGCGCCTTCGCCGATCGTGGTGCGGTACTTGAAGAAGCCGTCATAATTGCACGTGATCGTGCCCGCGCCGATGTTCGCACCCGCGCCGACCTCGGCATCGCCCAGATAGGTCAGATGGTTCGCCTTGGCTCCGCGGCCGAGAATCGCCTTCTTGACTTCGACGAAATTGCCGACCTTGCTTTCCTCACCCAGCACCGCGCCCGGACGCAAGCGGGCGTACGGGCCGACCTCTGCGCGGCTGCCGACAGTCGAGCCCTCGAGGTGGCTGAACGCGCGTATCGTCGCGCCGTCGGCAACCGACACACCGGGGCCGAATACGACATTCGGCTCGACCGTGACGTCGCGTCCGAGCGTCGTGTCATGCGCAAACCACACCGTCTCCGGCGCAACCAGCGTAGCGCCATCGGCCATCGCCCGCGCGCGGCGGCGCTCCTGCCAGACCGCATCGACCGCGGCGAGTTCGGCGCGGCTGTTGACCCCCGCGACCTCGGCCGCATCCGTCTCGATCACCGCCGAAACGCGACCGTCCGCCGCGGCGAGCATGACGATGTCCGGCAGGTAAAACTCCCTTGCGGCATTGTCGTCGCCGACCCGCGCGAGCAGCGGCCACAGATCGGCGGAGCGTACCGCCATCAGTCCTGAATTGCACAAGGTCTCGGCGCGCTCGTCCGCGCTCGCATCCTTGAACTCGACCATTCGCACGATACGCCCATGGGAGTCAGCGAGGACACGGCCGTAGGCGCCCGGATCGGCCGGGCGGAAGCCGAGCACCACCGTCGCGGGCGCATCGTCGGCATGGAGCCGATCGAGCATGCGCCGCATCGTCGCCGTCTCGACCAGCGGCACGTCGCCGTAGAGGATCAGCACGTCGCCGTCGAAACCCGCGAGCGCATTCTCAGCCTGCAGCACCGCGTGCGCCGTGCCGAGCTGCTCCGACTGGACCGCGATCGCGATCCCGAGCGGCGCGACCGCCGCCTCGACCTGCTCGCGCCCGGCCCCGGTCACGACGACGGTCCGCTCCGCGCCGAGCGCCGCCACCGCATCCGCCAGATGGAGCAGCATCGGCCGTCCGGCGACAGGGTGCAGCACCTTGTGCAGGGCGGATTTCATCCGGGTGCCCTTGCCCGCGGCGAGGATGACGGCGGCGATAGGTCTGGTCATGAGCCGCGCCGCTGCCACGAAAGCCTTGCCAATTCCAGTGGTCGCCGCCACGCGCCGCGGCGATGACCGCATTTCCCTTCGCAATCGTCGGCTTCGACCTCGACGGCACGCTCCTCGACACCAGCGGCGATCTGACCGCGGCGGTCAATCACGCGCTCGCGTCGGTCGACCGGCCGCTGTTGAGCGTCGAGGAGGTCAAGCCGATGATCGGCGGCGGCGCGCGTCGCATGCTGGAGCAAGGCATGGCGAAGACCGGCGGCTGCGACGATGCGACGCTCGACATGCTCCACAAGCGGCTGCTCGCCTTCTACGAGGCCAACCTGTCGGTTCACACGCGGCCGTTCCCCGGCGCGTTGGAGGCGATGGACGTGCTCGCCGCGCGCGGGGTCAAGCTCGGGCTGATGACCAACAAGATCGAGCGGTTCGCGAGGGCGGTGCTCGGCGATCTCGGCCTCACCCACCGGTTCGCGAGCATCGTCGGCGGGGACACGGTCGGCGTGTGCAAGCCCGATCCCGCGCCGATCAACGCAATGGTGGAGGGCTGCGGCGGCGGTCGCGCGGCGTTCGTCGGCGATTCGATCTTTGATGTCTGCGCCGCGCGGGCGGCGAGGCTGCCGGTCGTGGCATGCTCGTTCGGTTTTCTCACCGGCCCGGTCGAAGAGCTTGGCGCGGATGCGGTGATCGACGGCTACGACGAACTGGTCGGCGCGCTTGAGCGACTCTGACGCCGCCACTTGGTCCACAGATGCCGCGCCAGCAGCGCAGGCGGCATCCGCAGCACGTGGCTTCGCACATAGAGGCCAAAGCGGGTCACAGGCCGCGTCGTCCGCCCCCAGCCGTCGCGCGCGAGCAGGCGGCGACGAATCAGCGGATCGAGCGAGTCCCGTATCCGCCACCCCTTAGGGATTTCCGTGCCGAACAGGTCATGCGCCTGGCGCGCCGCGCGCATCGTTTGTGCGTAAAGGCCGTGGTGCGTCGCCCGCGCCTCCAACCCTTCCGTGCCGAACTCCTCCAGCAGGCAGCGGATGTCCCAGAGATTGCGCAGGCCGCCCGCGAGATCGCCGTCGGCGAACAGATGCGCCGCGGCGTGGACGACCATGTCGTTCGGCGACAGCACGCGCAGGTCGTTCCCCAGAGGCAAGCTGTCGCGAAGCAACGCCGCCGCGTCGGGCGTCGGCCGCGCGGTCAGCGGCAGGATCGTATGGTGGACGTCGATCATCCGGTCGCGCTCGCGGTGGATCAGCGGCGGCAGTTCGTGCATCCAACGTCGGTAATAGGCATCGTCATAAGCGTCGGGCTTCACCCACTCCCAGCCGTGCGCGAGCAAGGCGGCTTCGACCACATCCAGAGCGTTGCGCGGCACCAGGATGTCGAGATCGCCGATCGAACGTCCCCGACCCGCGGCAAGCCCGGCCGCGACGAAGGCGGTTCCTTTCAGCAAAACCACCCGACATCCCAGCGGCGCCAAGGCCCGCCGCGCCATCTCGGCCTCCCACAAGGCCGTGCGACGTCCGCTTTCGGCGGAGGCGTGTGCATCGGCGAGGATCGCCGCGGCGCTCTCGGGCATCGGCAGTCCCTCGACCCGATGCGCCAGCGTTCCCGCAAGCTGCTCGGCCCGCGCCGTCGCGATCAGCGCCGTCCAGCCCTCCGCATCGAGCGCGCCGCTGGCCTGCGGATCGCCCAGCACCCGCGCCAGCGTCAGAGCGCCCGCCATAGCGCCTCCACCTGCGCGCACGCCGTTTCGCTGTCGGGATAGTCGATCGCGACCAGCGGCGCGCCTTGCACCAACTGGGTCAGCGTGCTGAACCCGGCCTCGCCCATCGCTGTGTAATTGGTCGACGCCTGCGTCAGCCGCACAAACGCCTCGCTTGCCGGAACCGGCCGCACCGCCGTCTCGAATCCGAAGCGGGGGAAGAGGATGAGCGAGGGGCGTGCGGGCTCGTCCATCCGCGCGATCGCCTCGACGGGCGGCACGAGGTGGCGGATGTCGCCCTTCGGCGTCCCCGCCAGCAGCGGCCCGAATCGCGCGTTCGGCCAAGCCGTCTGCGCTGCCGCGACGCTCTCGTTCTTGAGGCTCACCAACCGCGGGAACGCGTGCGCCAAGCCGGTTTCGGGCGAGACCAGGACGAACTCGTCTCCCATGAACCGCCAGCCTCGCGCCGCGAGAAGGGTGGCCAGCGTCGATTTGCCCGCCCCCGACTCCCCCGTCATCAGCGCCGCGCGCCCGTCGCGCTCTACCGCGGAGGCGTGGAGCAGCAAGTGCCGCCGATGCCCGAGCGCGAGCTGCAGGTTCATCGCCATCTCGGCAGCGAGCAGCCCGTGCGCAAGCGGCAGCGGCGCCGCGTCGGGCAGCGTGTAGTCGCCCGCGATCGAGACCGTGGGCCGGATCACTCGCCGCCACGGCCGCGCCGCCTCCAAGCGAACGGTGAAGTCGGCGACCTCCGGCTTGGGATAGTCGCGGTAAAGATCGGCGAGCGCCGCCACCGGCGACCGCCAGTCGCTTCCCACCCGAAACCCGATCGGGCCGATCCGCACGTCGAACCGGTGCTTCACGCCGCCTGCACCAGCCCCGCGTCGACCAGCTCTTGAACCCGCACCATCAACGCCTGATGGTCGGCGTCGACCAGCTCATATTCCCGTTCCAGCCGCTCCAGCAGCATGTTGACGCTCAGCGCCTCTCGCCCCAGCACCGCAAGGATTTCGGCCGCTGGTGAGGCCAGCAGGTGTGTCGTCCCCGACGGCCGGTGGAACACCGCGGTGAATGCGTCTAGCGGCTCATGGAGCAGCGCGCCCGGCGGATCGGCGCGGTAGAGCACGCCGGTTAAGCGTCCAGCTTCATGCGCGGGGCATCTGAAGGGAGGCGAAGCAGGTGAACCCGCCCTGGCCCCGCTGCAGCCGCCGGATGTATTGCACGTACGCCCGATTGCTGTCCGGCGTCGTGCCGGGCAGCTGCCCGCCCGCCAGCGCGCGCTTAACGTCCTCGCCCTTGAACGGTCGCCCCGGCGGAGCGAAAGCGCCGGCCGTTCCCGGCGCGACCAGCGTCCCGTCGGCCGCGATGAAGCTGCCGGCGCGCGCCGGATCGGGCACCGGGATCTCGCACTGCGACACCGAACCGATCGTCTGCGCGAGCGCCGGGCGAATCGACACCACCGCGCTTGCGCCCACCGCGCCGATCGCGAGCACGCGGCGGCGCGTCGGCGTGCCCTCGGGCGTCTGGTCGTCGGTTTCGTCGCGCATCTCGCCGTCCTTGTAGCACCAACGCCTTTCACATTCGCTAACCACCCGCAAGCGCGCGGCGCGTGCCGTTCCGGGATCGCTTCCGATCCGCTAACCCCCCGCCATGCGAATCGAGTGGAGCATCGCCGTGGTCGCCGTCGTGGCCGCCACAATCTACGCGCTGACGCAGTCCGCGGGCGCTGCGTCGATCGCGCTGGTCGGCGGCCTCGCCGCCGTGCTGCTGGCCCCGCGCGAGGAGGTCGTCGCCGGCAGCGCCGTACCGGAAACGCCGCGCGCGGGATTAGGCGAACTGCTCGACGCGGTCGGCGAGCCCGTGCTGCTCGTCCGCGAGGGGCGTGTCGACGTAGCGAACGCCGCGGCGCGTGCGCTGCTGGGCAGCCATATCGTCGGCGAGGACGTCCGCATCGCGATCCGCCATCCCGCGGCCGCCGAGAGGCTCCTCGGCGATGCCGACAACGACCCGCCTGTCGATCTCGCAGGCATTGGCGGCGTCGACCAGCATTGGGAGATGCGCCTGGGCGCGGTGTCAGACGGCACGCGCATCGTCCATCTGGTCGACACCACAGCGCGCCACGCGGCAGAGCGGATGCGGGTCGATTTCGTCGCCAACGCCAGCCAC
>SXHP01000258.1 GCA_005773165.1 Sphingomonadales bacterium
GATCTGGACCGTCGACAGGAACTTGCCCGGATCGGCGGCGAGATCGATCGCCGCGCGCGCGCCGCGCCGTCCGACCCGCGCCATCGCCTCCAGCCGCGCCTTGCGCGCGGAGACGATCGCAAGCTCGCTCATCGCGAACACGCCGTTCAGCGCGACCAGCGCGAGGATGATGAGGACGTCTATCCAGGGAAAAGAAGGCATCGGCACACAACGCTTTGCCGCACATCCGGGCGCACGACAACGACGAAGGCTCATCAGCTGTTCAGTTCGCAGGCGGAACAAGCGCGCGGACGCCCGAGTTATCGGGCGGACAGTAGGGAGTATCGTTATGAAGGGTTCCAGGTTCCTGACCGCCGCGGCGCTGGCCGCGCTGGTGTCGACCGCGGCGTGCACCACCGATCCGCAGACCGGCGAGCGCCGCATCTCCAAGGCCGCGATCGGCGGCATCGGCGGCGCGCTCGGCGGCTATCTGCTCGGCGATCTCGTCGGGGGGCGCCGCGACCGGACCGAGAAGATCATCGGCGCGGGCATCGGCGGTTTGGCGGGCGCAGGCATCGGCGCGTACATGGACCGGCAGGAGCGCGAGCTGCGCGCGCGCACCGCGGGGACCGACGTCCAGGTCATCCGCCGCGGCGACGACCTCGTCCTCAACATCCCGTCGGGGATCACCTTCGCCTATGACAGCGCCGAGGTGCAGCCGGAATTCCGCCGCACGCTCGATCAGGTCGCGGCGACCCTGGGCGAGTATAACCAGACCTATATCGACATCTACGGCCACACCGATTCGACCGGCAGCGACGCCTACAACCCGGCGCTGTCCGAACGCCGCGCGCTGTCGGTCGCGGACTATCTGGCGCGAGGCGGCGTCCAGCAGGCCCGCCTCGCCACCCGCGGATACGGCGAGACCCAGCCGATCGCGTCCAACGACACCGACGACGGCCGCGCGGCGAACCGGCGGGTGGAGATCAAGATCGTGCCGGTGACCCAGACGGATACGGGTAGGTATTGAGTACAGCCTCCGTCACCCTCACCCTTCCGGCGCTTCGCGCCTCCCTCCCTCTCCCAGCGGGAGAGGGAAGGGGCCCGCCGCCACAGGCGGTGGGAAGGGTGAGGGTGACGGAGCCTACCGCCGCCCCGCAAAAATCGCCCGCAACAACGTCCCCGCCGCCGCCTCGCCGATCCCGCCGTACACCTCCGGCCGGTGGTGGCACGTCGGCTGCGCGAACAGCCGGGCCCCATGCTCCACCGCGCCGCCCTTGGGGTCCGCGGCCCCATAATAGAGCCGCGCGATGCGGGCGTGCGCGATCGCCCCCGCGCACATCGCGCACGGCTCCAGCGTCACCCACAGATCGCAATCCTCCAGCCGCTCACGCGCCAACAGCCGCGCCGCTTCGCGGATCACGCGCATTTCGGCGTGCGCGGTGGGGTCGCAGAGCGCACGCGGCGCGTTGGCGAGCACCGCGATCACCTCGCCCCCCCGCACGATCGCCGCGCCCACCGGCACCTCGCCCGCCGCCGCGGCGTCGCGGGCGGCGTCGAGCGCCAGGCGCATCGGCTCGGGCAGGCGGAACATGACCCCCGCCTGCCCGCCCTCTACGCCTCGGTCAAATCAGTTGGCGTTGGCGGGCTTCTCGACATCGACGGTCGGCACCGTCACCGTCTTCTCCTCCGTGCCCACCCGTACCTTGGCGACATCGGCCTCGAACTTGGGGGCCTGCACCACCGCGGGGCGGGTCTGGTCGACGCTGACGATGCCGAACGCCATCGCCGCCGCGAGCGCGAGGACCGCCAAACCGATCAGGACAAGCAGCACGCGCATGGGGGATTCCTCTCGACAGCAAATGGTTCGTGCCCGTAACAACGCGGGTCCTCGCCCGCCGGTTGCACCGCAGCCGGTTGACGGAACGCCAAGGTCCCGCTATCCGCGCGGCCTTTCCGGGCATCTGCCTGAAACCAGGATTTGAACCATGTCGCGCATCTGCGAACTGACCGGCAAGGGCCGGCAGGTGGGACACAACGTGTCGCACGCCAACAACAAGACCAAGCGCACGTTCCTGCCCAACCTGCAGAACGTCACGCTCCTCTCCGATTCGCTCGAGCGCTCGGTGCGGCTGCGCGTGTCGACCCACGGGCTGCGCTCCGTCGAGCACAACGGCGGGCTGGACAATTGGCTGGTCAAGACGTCGGACACCGACCTGTCGCTGCGCGCGCGTCGCCTGAAGCGCGACGTCGTCAAGAAGCTGGCGAGCGCCGCCACCGCCTGAACCCTTCGGGGTCGCCGGTTCGAAAAAGCCCGTTCGCCGCACCGGCGAGCGGGCTTTTCGCGCGTCACCGCTCCAGCCGGAACTTGAGCAGCAGCGAGCGCTGCAGCGGGAACTGGTTGTCGTCGGACACCAGCCACAGGATCGTGTCGCGCCCCTCCTGCGTCACCGCGACCCCTTCGAAATTGTCATGGAGCAGCGGCGCGTCGAGCGTCGCGACCAGCCGCCCGCGCGCGACGGCGCCCGGCCGAATCGCGGCGCGGGGCACGATCGACAGCCGGTTCGACCAGCGGAACGGCAGCGCGAAGTCGCGGTCGAGGACGACGAGGTCGCCGTTCGGCAGCGCCGCGGCGTCCACCGGGTCGTACCGCCCGACCGCCAAGTAGGCGAAGCGCGACTGCCGCGTGCCCGGCGACGTCGGGTCGCCCGAGAAGATCACCGCGTCGCGCGTCCGCCGCCGCATCTTCGCGCCGCCCCGCCAGGCGCGCCGCGGAACGAACGACGCCTCGCTGATCGCGACGAACCGCCCGTCGGGCAGCCGCGCCAGCGATTCGGCGCCGCCGTTCTCCGCCCATCCCGCCATCCGTCGCGGGACCGCGAGCGCCTCCGCTTGTGAGAAATCGGGGGCATAGCGCCAGACCGCGTTGGCGTTCTCGAAGCCGACAAACAGCCGCCCCTGCGGATCCGCCGCCAGCGATTCGCTGTCCCGGTCGCGCTTGTCCCATCCCGTGCGCGGCCCCGCGGGCAGGTAGGAAAACGCCAGGCCGCGGGGTCGCCAGTCCGCGCCCATGCGGAACCGGACCACGTTGCCGCCGTCGCCGAGCAAGGTGAACCGATCGCCCTCGACCGCGAGCGCGGAGAAGCCGCCGAACGCCGGATCGCGGCTCGACAGCGCGACCCCGCCGAGAAAGCTCAGCCCGCCGACGCGGGTGCGCCCCGGATCGGTCTCGTCGAGCAGCACCGGCGTCGCGTCCATCTGCGCGCGCGGCTGCAGCAGCGGCAGCCGCTCTTCGCCGGTCCATGCCGGGACGACCGCCAACACCAGCAGGATGACCGCCGCGGCGGTGAACGGAGCACGCATCTCCCCGCCATGACGCCCTCGCGACGGCGGCGGAAGCCTGAACGCGCGATAACGAGCGCATTCAGGGTCGGTTCGACGCGAATCACCCATAAGGCTCCCATCGACGCCACGGGGCTCGCCCCGGTCGACATGGGAGACACACGATGTTCAAGCAGTTCACGATCGCCGCCGCCGCTCTCGCGATGGGCACGACCGCGATGGTCCCCGCGACCGCCGATGCGCAGCGCTATTACGGCGACCGCTACGAGCGCGAGTATCGCGGCGACTACGACCGCGGCTATTACCGCGACCGCGGCTATCGCCAGTATCGCGGCGATCGCGGCTATTACCGCAACCGCAACCAGCGCTGCAACAGCGGCACC
Organism: Sphingomonadales bacterium; assembly: GCA_005773165.1. Classification (GTDB taxonomy): domain Bacteria; phylum Pseudomonadota; class Alphaproteobacteria; order Sphingomonadales; family Sphingomonadaceae; genus Sphingomonas. The sequence continues at coordinate 3,705 of SXHP01000258.1, forward strand.
ACCGGCACCATCGTCGGCGCGATCGCCGGCGGCCTGCTCGGGCGCAGCATCGATACCCGCGGCGACCGGGCGACCGGCACGATCCTGGGCGGCGCGGCGGGCGCGCTGGCGGGCCGCGCGGTGGGGCGGTCGAACAACCCTCGGTACTGCCGCTGACGGGTGAAGGCGCGGCCACGACCGCGCCGGTGCAAGCCGCTCGGGCGGCTTGCATCGCCCGGCACGGCCGACGAGGCCGCGTCAGCGGAACGCGTTCGACGTCCCAGCGGCGGCTTCGCCGCCGCCGACCCCGAACGGTTACCGCCCCGCTAACCACCGCATTTCGCACTTTCACCAGCTACCGCCCGTAGGCGGTGCTTACAGCTCCCGCGTAGCGTATCGGGAGCGGGGGGACCGGCCGCGTACCAGGCCGGTCCCCCTTGTTTCGCCCGTCGCAGGCGCGGCCACGCCCGCGCCGGTGCGCAACGCGCAGCGACGGGCGCGGCCGGCGGGTCGGCACAGCCGATCCCGTTCGACGTCATGGCCGGCGGCTTCGCCGTCGGCCTTCTCACGATCAGCCCTGAGAAAGGAGCGACGGCAAAGCCGCCGCTCAAGACGTCGGACGAGTCTCGCGTTCCGCGATCTCGCCGGCCGTGCCGGGCGCTGCTCGCCGCGTGCCGCGGCTTGCACCGGCGCGCACGTGGCCGCGCCTGCGCCCGTCAGTACATATGCTGCCCGCCGTTCAGGCTCAGCGTCGACCCCGTGATGAACCCGCCTTCCTCCGCACACAGGAAAGCCACTCCCCGCGCGATCTCGCTCGCCTGCCCCAAACGCCCGACCGGGATCTTCGCCACGATCTTCTCCAGCACGTCCGCGGGCACCGCCGCGACCATGTCGGTGTCGATATAGCCCGGCGCGATCGCATTCACCGTCACGCCTGCGCGCGCGCCCTCCTGCGCCAGCGCCTTGGTGAACCCGTGGATGCCCGATTTCGCGGCGGCGTAATTGACCTGGCCGTATTGCCCGGCCTGGCCGTTGATCGACCCGATGTTGACGATCCGCCCCCATTTACGCTCACGCATGCCGGGGAACACCGCCTTGGCCATGTTGAAGCAGCCGCCCAGATTGGTGTCCATGACCTCCTTCCACATCTGGTAGGTCATCTTCAGGATCGTGCCGTCGCGGGTGATGCCCGCGTTGTTGACCAGCGCGTCGACGGGCCCCAGCGCCGCCTCGACCTCCTTCACCCCCGCCTGGCACGCGTCGTAATCGGCGACGTCCCATTTGAACGCCTGGATGTCCGTCCGCCCGGTGAACTCGCGCGCGCGCTCGTCGTTGCCGGCGTAGTTCGCCGCCACCGTGAAGCCCATGTCCTTCAGGGCGACGCTGATCGCCTCGCCGATGCCCCGTGTTCCGCCGGTTACGATCGCTACGCGTGCCATGATGGGTCCTCTCCCGTTGCTGTCTCCTGACGCTACGGAAGCGACGCCCAACCCGCAAGTTCCCGCCCGAGGATCGTTCGGAGCATCGCGACGCCCGGCGCTTCGGCGTTGAGGCACGGCAGATAGGCGAAATCGGTTCCGCCCGCCGCCAGGAACGCCTCACGCCCGCGGATCGCCAGTTCCTCCAGCGTTTCCAGGCA
>SXHP01000259.1 GCA_005773165.1 Sphingomonadales bacterium
CGCGAAGATTTCGCCGTGGTTGATCCGGAGGTCGACGGGCTCGAGCGCTTTCGTCCCGTCGGCATAGGTCTTGGCGACCCCCTCGACCGAGAGGATCGGGTCGCTCACTGGCGCGCCGCCTTGATCGCGGCCTCGATATCCTCGATCGGCAGCGCGCCCGCGAGGACACGATCGCCAACGACCCAGGAGGGCGTGCCCGAAAGCCCGAGCTGGGCGGCGGTCTTCATGTTGCGCGCGATCTCCGCATCCGCCTTCGCCTTGAACGCGGGAGCCTGGCGCAGATCGACGCCCGCGCGGGCGGCGGCGGCGGCGATCGTCGCATCGCTGACCGGGCCGCCCGCATAGAGCGCGTCGTGGAACGCCGAGAATTTGTTCTGCGAAGCCGCGAGCAGCGACGCGCGGGCGGCGGCGCGGCTCGATTCGGCGAGGATCGGAAGCTCGCGGTAGACGATGCGGAGCTTGGGATCACGCTGTACGAGCTGCTTGAGCAACGGCAGGGCCGCGCGGCAATAGCCGCAATTATAGTCGAAATACTCGACCAGCGTGACATCGCCCCGCGGGTTGCCGGTCCACGCGCCGCCGAAAGGCTCCACCACGTCGCCGCGCACCGCCTTCACCGCCTTGGCGCTCTCGCGGTCCTGCAGGCGCTGCATCGCTTCGGGGATCAGTTCGGGATGCGCGAGGACGTAGTCGCGGACGACGCGCTCGACCCGCGCCTTGTCCGCCCCGCCGAGCGCGGAAGGGCTCGCGCGGTCGAAGGCGAGCACCGCGACCGCGCCGAGAACCGCGCCGACGAGGCCGATCAGGGGAAGGACCCAGCGGTTCATTCTACCGGCACCGTCACCCCGGACCTGTTCCCGAGTCCAGCGCCCGGTGCGCGATGCGGCAGGGGGCTTGAGCCGCGTCGCCCGCGGCACGCTGGACCCCGGAACAAATCCGGGGTGACGAAGAAGAGACACGTCATTGCCGCTTATACTTCTTGGGATTGTCCTCGATGTCGTTCCGCGCGGTCATCGCGATGTCCTGCGCGCGGATCCAGTCGGGGGTGTTGGTGGGAATATTGGCCATGGCGAAGGCCGCACGCTGCGCCGCGGTGCGGCTGTCGCCGGTCATGCTCGCGCGCTCGGCGGTGGCGAGCGCGGCGCGCGCCTCGTCGCCGCTCGCTTCGTACGCGGTGCCGAGCTGGACCCAGGCGGTGGGATTCTGATCGTCGCGCGCGACCGCGACGCGCAGCACCTTGATCGCCTCGGACAGGTTCGCCTTGTCCTCCGTCGCGATAAGCGCGTGGCCGAAGGTGGTGGCGATCAGCGGGTTCTGCCCGGATTTGTCGGTCGCGTAGCGCAGCGGCGTCAGCGCTTCGCGCGGCTTGCCCGATTCGAGCAGGATCTGCCCCTTGATCTCCTGGAAATAGGGATTGCCGGGCTCCGCCTTGACCAAGGCGTCGGCTTCCGCGTGCGCTTTGTCGGGGTAGCCCGCCTTGTGATAGGCGTAGGCGCGCGCATAATGCGCGTAGATCGAGCGGTTGCTCTCCGGATAGTCGGCCAGCGTCCGGTCGGGCGTCTGGACATAGCCCTTGAGCTTGGCCTTCACCCGGCGGAACCGCTCCTCGAGCGCAGGGTTCGACGGCGTGCTCCACGGCTTGGCGCTGGTCAGCGTCTCCGTCAGATTGGCGATCCGCTCGCCCGAGACGGGGTGGTCGAGCATGAAGCCGACCTTGCGCGTGATGCCGTAGCGATATTCGAGCTGCTGCATCTTCTTGAAGAAGCTCAAATATCCTTTGCCCGTGATGCCTGCGCCGGTGAGATAGCTTGCGCCCGCGGCGTCCGCGGCGCTCTCCTGCGTGCGCGAAAACGCGAGGTACGATCCGGTCGCCGCCTGCTGCCCCGCGGCCATGATCCCCGCGCCCGCCTCGCCGCTGCCCGCAGCGATCGCGGCGAGCCCCAGCACCATGGAGAGCACGGTGATGCCGAGCGGGGCCTTCATCATCCGCCCGGAAAGCGGGACGTGGCCGCCGGTGATATGGCCGATCTCGTGCGCGAAGACGCCCTGCACCTCGTTGAGCGAGTCCGCGGCCTGGATCGTGCCGGAGTGAATGTAGACCGTCTGCCCGCCCGCGACGAACGCGTTCACCGATTCGTCGTTGACCAGCACCACGCGGACGTTGCGCGGGGAGAGGCCGGCCGCGGTGACGATCGGCGCGGCCATGTCGGCGAACATCGCCTCGGTCTCCGCGTCGCGCAGGATCGACTGCGCCGCCGCGGGCTGCGCCAGCAGCAGAACGGCGGCGGCGAAGACGGACAGAAGGCGCTTCATGGGCATGTTATCGGCCTTGCCCGAGCAATCGACAACACGTGATGAACGCCGTGCGCGACCAACCGCGCACGGCGTCCGTCCAAGTCACGCGCCGAAGGTGCGCTGCCACCAGCCGCGGCGGGGCGGGCCCGCCTGCTCGGCGGGTTCGGCGGCCGGTTCGTCCGCGGCGTCGTCCTCGGGCTGAGCTTCGGCCTCGGGCGCGGCTTCCGGGGTCAGCGCAAGCGGCGACACGACATGGCCGGCGTCGCCGGCCTCGACGATCGGGTCCACGTCGACCGGCTTGCGGCGAGTGCGGCGACGCGGCTTGGGGGCGGGGGCCTCGGCGTCAGGGGCCAGCGCCTCCTCGGACGCGACCGCGGGCGCGTCGGCCATCGCCTCGGCTTCGAGCGCCGCCGCCGGCTTGCGGCGGGTGCGCTTGGGCTTGGGCGCAGGCTGCTCCGCCTCGGCCTCGGCGGCGGGGGTCTCGACGATCGCCCCTTCGAAGACCGCAGCCTCCGATGCCGACGCCAGATCGCCTTCGACCGAGTCGATCACCGCCGCAGCGGCGCGGGCGCGTGGACGGCGGCGGGTCTTGGGCGCGGGCTCGGCGGCCGCGGGCTCGACGCCGGCTTCCGCGGTGACCTCGGTCAGCGGCGCATCGGGCTCCGCGCCGAGATCAGCGGCGACCTGCGCCTCCACCACGTCGGCAGGGGTGTCCGCGCTGACCTCGACGTCCATCTGGACCTCGCCGCCTTCGCCGCGGCGTCCGCCGCGACGGCCCCGGCGTCCGCGACGACGGCGGCCGCCTTCGCTTTCGACCGGCTGCTCGCCCGCGAACTCGCCCGCGTCAATTTCCGCCTCGTCCTCGGGCTGGTCATCGGCGGCCTGTTCGTCGCCGCCTTCCTGCGCGGTCTCGGTCGATCCTTCGCCCTCCTCGCGGCGGCGCCCGCGTCCGCGGCGTCGGCGGCGACGCTTGCGGCCGCCCTCGTCGCCGTCGTCGCGCGCCTCGCGCGGCGCTCGCTCGCTCGCTTCTTCGGCCTCGTCGGCAAACTCCTCCTCCTCGTCGACCTCGATCTCCTCGGGGATGTCGTCCTCGATCTCCTCGATCGGCGCGGTGAACTTGGGCGCATAGGCCGGAGGCGGTCCGCTCGCCTCGACCGACATGCGCGCGCCCTCCTGCTCGCCGTCGGGGAAGACCTCGACATGGACGCCGTAGCGATCCTCGATCTCGGCGATGTCGGCGCGCTTGCGGTTGAGGACGTAGATCGCGGCTTCCTGGCTCGCGCGCAGGCAGATCAGCGATCCGCGCCCGCGCGCCGCCTCGTCCTCGATCAGCCGCAGCGCGGACAGGCCCGCCGACGCCGCGGTGCGGACGAGCCCCGTTCCCTCGCAATGCGGGCAGGTGCGGGTCGACGCCTCCAGTACGCCGGTGCGCAGCCGTTGGCGGCTCATCTCCATCAGCCCGAATGACGAGATGCGGCCGACCTGGATGCGGGCGC
>SXHP01000260.1 GCA_005773165.1 Sphingomonadales bacterium
GGGCTGCGCGCGCTGTATGTCGCGCTGGCGGCGATGGTGGAGCGCTTCCACGCGCTCAAATATGCGCTGGCGGCGCTGCTGGTCTTCATCGGCTCCAAGATCTTCGTCGCCGACATGCTCGGGCTGGCCAAGATCCCGCCGTCGGTCTCGCTCGGGGTCACCTTCGCGATCCTCGGCGTCGGCGTCGGCTGGTCGCTCTGGAGCACCCGGAACAGGGCGGCCGCGCCCGCCGCGTCGTGACGTCTCGCCGCCGCTTGCGGGCGATCGTCAGATCAGCGCCACCGGCCAGCCTTGCGCGTCCCAGCTCAGCTCGGCCAGCCGCAGCGTCGGCCGCGCGCCGTTGGCGACGTCATAGGCATGGTAGACGCACAGGTCGCGACCGCGGTCGCGATAGAGGCCGCAATGCCCGGGTCCGCGCCAGTTGGTCGACGCCCAAGGCCGTTCGACGATCACGCCGCTGCCGTATCCGTCCATCATCGACCGCCCGTCCTTGCCCAGGTACGGACCGGTGATCGCGCGCGACCGCCCGACCGCGACGTAATAGTTGCTCTGCTCCTTCTTGCAGCAATAATCGTAGCTTGCGAACAGATAGTACCAGCCGTCGCGCGGCAGGATGAAGGCGCCCTCGACCGGATTGTCGCCCCCTGTCGGCGCGGGACGATAGGCGATCGGGTGGAGCTTAGCGCCGGGTTTCGGCTTGCCCGTCCAGCGGTCGAGTTCGACGAGCTTGAGCCCGCTCCAATAGCTGCCGAACGCCAGCCAGTGGCCGCCCTCGGAATCCATGACGAAGTTCGCGTCGATGACGTTGTACGTGCCGCCCGCGAACGATTCGACGACCAGCCCGTGGTCGGTCCAGCCGTAGCGCGGATCGGCGCGGTCGAGGGTCGGGCTGGTCGCGAAGCCGGTCACCGACCGCATCGCCCCGCCGGTCGACACCGAATAATAGAGCCGGAACAGGCCGTCGACAAAGGCGATGTCGGGCGCCCACACCGCCTCCGCCCGCGGGATCGCCGCCTTGGCCCATGCGGGAACGTCGAACGGCGATCCGTTGTCGCGCCAGACGCGCAGGTCGGTCGAGGTGCGCCAGCTCGGCCCCGGCTTGCCCGACCAGCCGCCCGATCCGAACACGTGATACGCTTCGCCTTCGCGGATCAGCACCGGATCGTGAAGGCCGTGCAGGTAGCCCGAGAGCCCGTCGTTGAGCACCGCCGGCGGAGCCGCGCCGACCAGCGCCGCGCCGCCGCCGATCAGCCCGGCGGTCAGCAGCCTGCGCCGGTCGATCACCGTCACGGCGCGGTCTGGCCGTAGTCGAGGACGTACACCGGGCCGATGTCGAGCACCTGCTTGGCGGAATCGAGATGGAGCGCGGCGTTGAGCTCGCGCGGGCCGTAGTCGCGGTCCGCGACGCCCTTCAGCTGGTGCATCTTCCATTCCGGCCCGACCTCGAACGCTTGTTCGAAGATCGTGCGGACGACGGGCGTCGCCTCCAGCTGGACCCGGCCGATCTTGCCGGGCGCACCGTTCTCGGTCGAGACCGCGCGCGCCCAGAAGGCGATCACGATCCGGTCGCCCTTCTTGACCGGTCTCAGAACCGGGGTGGTGACCCCGATCCGCCAGAAGTCGGCGTGACCCTTCAATGGAATGCGCAGCGCCTTGCCGAACTGGACCTGCTTGTCGGCGCGGATGCTGGGCGGAATGCGCGAGCCGTACGGGTTGAGCGCTTCGACCCGCGGATCGTTGACGAGACGGTCGGCCGCCGCCGTCTGACCCGCCGCCGCCGGAGGGGCGACGACGAGCAGCGGCGCGAGGCAGAAGGCGGCGAGGGTGAACCGTGACATGGTCGCTTCTCCCCCGCCCCGTTCAGAAGCGGAACCGCACGCCGAGCGAGTAGGTGCGCTCCAGGTAGATGATCTGCCGCTCGAACGTGTCGCCCGCGTCGTTGAACTGGCGATAGCGCTGCAACGGGTTGCCGAGCAAATTGACGATGTCGAACGCGACCGTGATGTTCGGCACCGGGGTCAGCGTCGCCGCGAAGTCGAGCTGTCCACGCCCGCGCTCGGTGATGCCGCGGATGCGGGGCTCGATCGCGCCGCCGCCCGCCAGGCTTGGGCCGACATCGAACGCCTCCTCGGTGTAGTTCACGACGAACTTGGAGCGGTAATTGTAGGCGAGCCGGGTCGAGAAGAACGGCCGCTCGTACAAGGCGACCAGGTTGTAGGCCCATTTGGACACGCCGTTGAAGGGCACCTGCTGGAAGTTCAGCAGCTGGTTGAACCGCGGCGACAGATCGCCCTTCGAATCGATGTAGGTTCCGTTCGCCTGGATGCCGAAGCCCTTGGCCCAATCGGGCAGGCTGTCGATGTCGAGGAAGCTGGTGAACGACACTTCCGCGCCGTCGAAGCGGGTGTCGCCCGAATTGACCGGCTGGTCGATCCGGAGCGCGTTATAGACCGGATCGGGCACGTTGCGGAAATCGTTGAACACGAACCCCTTGGTGTCGCGCCGGAAGACCGCCGCGGTCAGCGACCCGCTGCGCGAAAAATACCATTCCAGGCTGGCGTCGTAATTCTGCGACGTCAGCGAGTTCAGGTCCGGGTTGCCGCCGTTGGCGGTGCGGTAGTTGCTGGTGGTCGTGCCGTTGATCAGCGTGATCGGGCTCTGGTTGCTGCCCGGCTGGTTGATGGTGAGCGTCGGGCGCAGCGCGAAGAAGTTGGGCCGCGTCCGCGTCTCGGTATAGGCCAGACGGAGCTGGACTTCGGGGGTGAAGGCCACCCGCGCGCTGACGTTGGGCAGGTAATCCCAATATTCGTTCTCGCGAGTCGTCGGCACGAAGCTGGCGTCCGGCAGGCGGCTGAAGCCGCTGATCCGCGTCTGGGTGCGGACCGCGCGCAGGCCGACCAGGCCGTCGATCGTCATGTCGCCGATATCGACGCCGTATTTGACCTGGCCGTAGAGCGCGAGCCCCTTTTCGTTGGCGCTGAAGTTCTCCAGCGGGTTGAACGCGGGCAGCGCCGCGGGCTGCCCGAAGAACTGGCGCAGCGCGGGCAGGTTCTCGCGGACGCTCTCCTGAGGGATGAACACCATCGTGTGGAGCGGCAGGACATTGTTGTAGGTGAAGCCCGGCAGCTTGCTCGACAGCGTCACCGGCAGCTGGCTGGCGGGGATCCGCGCGCCCAGATTGTTGACATAGGAATCGCCGAAGTCGCGCGTCGCGTCACGGTCGTTGTAGCGCACGCCCGCCTGGATCCGCCGCAGCAAGCCGCCGTCGAAATCGTACTGGACGTCGAAGCGCGTCTGCACGTCCTTGCCGCTGACCGTGAAATATTGCTGGTAGAGGCCGCGGCTGAGGTAATTGGCCGGATCGGTCGCGTCGAAGTTGACGAAGTTCAGGGTCGGACCGCCGTCGCCGGGGGTGTCGAACGCGACGTTGCGCACCGGCGAGCTCGCAAAGGCGTAGTCGACGTTGACGAGGTCAAAGGTGTACCGGCTGTCGGTATAGGCGACGTCGCCCGAAATCTGCAGCCCGCCGCGCTTCCACACCGCGCCGCCGCCCGCCTGATAGGTGTCGGTCTTGCCCTTGGCCGCGCCCCAATAGCCGTCGGGGGCGACCGCGTTGGTCACGGTCGCGCTTTGCGCCAGCGTGGCGTTGCCGGGGCGCGTCACCAGATTGGTCAGGCGGATGTCGCCGAAGATCGGGATGAACATCCAGCGGTTGGTGTCCTCGCCGCGATAGCCCTGGAACAGGCCGTCGGCGTAGATCTCCAGCTCGGGCGTCGGCTTCCACTGGAACGCCGCGTTGACCGACGGGCGGAAGCGGTCGCCATAGCCCTGGAAGATGCCCTGCGCGTCCGGAAAGCGGACGCCGCCGGCGGTGCCGGGCGCGGAGGTGGGGTTGGTGGTGCCGATCACCAGCGCCTGCTCGCGCGTCGAATCAAGGAAGTTGATGCCGACATAGGACGCGTTGACGAGCAGGCCCATCTCGCCGATGCCGGTGTCCCAGCGGTCGCTGACGAGCAGGTTGCCGTTCCACGACAGCTTGCCCGACTGCTCCCAGTTCACGCCGTTGAGCGATCCGGACAGTTCGAACCCGTTGAAATCGAACGGACGGCGGCCGCGCACGTTGACCTGGCCGCCGATGCCGCCCTCGATCAGATTCGCGGTGCCCGACTTGTACACCTCCAGCGCGGCGACGGTGCCCGCGGGGAAGTCTTGGATCTGGACGAAGCGGCCCTCGGCGGTGAAGATCTCGCGGCCGTTATAGGTCGTGCTGATGTCGGGCAGGCCGCGGACGGTGACGCCCGCCGATTCGCCCCCGCCGCGCGTCACGGTGACGCCCGACACGCGGGCGAGCGCCGACGACGCGAAGGTGTCGGGCAGCTTGCCGATGTCCTCCGCGACGATCGCGTCGACGATGCCGTCCGAGTTCCGCTTCACCGCCTGCGCCGATTCGAGGCTGCGGCGAAGGCCCGTGACGACGATATCGCCGGTCTCCTCCGTCGGGCTCTCCTGCACCGACGGCTGCGGCGCCGCCGGGTTGGCGCTCTGGTCGGACGCGGTCTCGGGTTTGGGCAGGTCCTGCCCCTGCCCCGCGCGCGGAGCCGCCGTCTGCGCGGCCGCGGGCGACAGCCCGCTCAGAGCCGCGACCGCCACCGATGCGAACAGCAATGCCTTCGCCTTCATGTCTCATCCCCTCTTCATCGCCGTCGGTATTCCGCGCGGCCCCGGGGGTTAGCTAAAACGATCAACGCCAACCCGCAATATGCTTTTGTCAGATATATTCGCGCTTGCACGAATTGAGCCCCTTGTCGGACAAATCGGTTGCGGGGTAGGGATCGCGCCGGGAAGTCCTTTCGGGGACCTGAGGGTGCGGGTTGATCGCGGCAGCGGCCCCGTACGGTCGAGAACAGGGGAGAGGCGGCGATGCAGGCACATTCTGGCGACGGCGGCGACGCGACTCACGCCGATCCTGCCGCCCCGCGGCTGCGCTCGCGCGCCTGGTTCGACAACCGCGACAACCCGGACATGACCGCGCTCTATATCGAGCGTTACCTCAATTTCGGCATCAGCCTGGAGGAGCTGCAGTCGGGCCGCCCGATCATCGGCATCGCGCAGTCGGGCAGCGATCTGGTGCCGTGCAACCGCCACCATCTGGCGCTCGCCGAGCGGGTCAGGGCGGGGATCATCGAAGCGGGCGGCATCCCGCTCGAGTTTCCGACCCATCCGCTGCAGGAGACGGGCAAGCGCCCGACC
>SXHP01000261.1 GCA_005773165.1 Sphingomonadales bacterium
AAGTCAAGCGCACCATTGGCAAGCCCTTGCTCACCTGCTGGATGGGTGATGCCTCGGTAGGCGCGGCGCGCGGCATTCTCAAGGAAGCCGCCATCCCCAGCTTTCGCACGCCGGAAGCGGCTGTAGGGGCATTTGGCAACCTGGCATCGTTTTACCAGAATCAACAATTGCTGCAGCAGACGCCACCGCCCAAGGAACGCTACATGGGCGAACCGCGCGCGCTGATCATCGCGCCGACCCGCGAGCTCGCGTTGCAGGTGTCGAAAGAGCTGGAATGGCTCTACGCCGCGGCGCGGCTGCGCATCGCGACCTGCGTCGGCGGGATGGACGCGGCCAAGGAGCGGCGTTCGCTCGGCCACGGCGTCCACGTCGTCGTCGGCACGCCGGGCCGCCTGCGCGACCATCTGGAGCGCGGCAGCCTCGACCTGTCGGGGCTGAAGGCGATCGTCCTCGACGAGGCCGATGAGATGCTCGACATGGGCTTCCGCGACGATCTGGAGACGATCCTCGACGCGACCCCCGATGGGCGGCGCACCTTGCTCTTCTCGGCGACGATGCCGCGCCCGATCGTCGCGCTCGCCAAACGTTACCAGCGTGACGCGCTGCGCATCTCGACCGTCGGCGAAGACCGCGGCCACGGCGACATCGCGTACCAGGCGATCGCGGTGTCGCCGTCGGACATCGAGCATGCGGTGATCAACCTGCTCCGCTTTCACGAGGCGGAGACCGCGATGCTGTTCTGCGCGACCCGCGACAACGTGCGGCACCTCCACGCCAGCCTCGTCGAGCGCGGCTTCGCGGCGGTGGCGCTGTCGGGCGAGCATTCGCAATCGGAGCGCAACCACGCGCTTCAGGCCTTGCGCGATCGCCGCGCGCGCGTCTGCGTAGCGACCGTCGTCGCCTCTCGCGGGATCGACCTGCCGTCCTTAAGCCTCGTCGTCCACGTCGAGCTGCCGCGCGACGCGGAGACGCTCCAGCACCGCTCGGGCCGGACCGGCCGCGCGGGCAAGAAGGGGACGGCGGTGCTGATCGTCCCCTATCCCAAGCGCCGCCGCGTCGACGGCATGCTCCGCGGCGCGCGGATCGCCGCCGAATGGCTGGAGGTGCCGAGCGCCGACGACATCCGTTTGCGCGACCGCGAGCGGCTGCTCGAGACGCTGAAAGCGCCGGTGGAGCTGGACGACGAGGACCGCGCGCTCGGTGCGGAGCTGCTGGCGGACCGTTCGGCGGAGGACATCGCCGCGATGCTCGTCCGCGCACACCGCGCGAGCATGCCGCAGCCCGAGGACCTGATCGACCGCAGCGCCGCGCCGCCGCCGCGCGACGACCGCCGGGCGGGGTTCGAGGGTGCGGCGTGGTTCCGCATGGACGCGGGCCGCCGCCAGAACGCCGACGCGCGCTGGCTGCTGCCGCTGATCTGCCGCCGCGGCCACGTGACCCGCGGCGACATCGGCGCGATCCGCATCGAGCAGAACGAGACGCGCTTCGAGGTCGCGGCTGCTGCGGCAGCGCGCTTCGCCGACGCGATCGCGAAGACCGCGGCGCAGGACGACAGCGGCATCACGATCATCCCGGCCGACGCGCGCTCCACCCCGCAGCGCGCCGCCCCGCGCCCACGCGGACCAAGGGTGCATGCGCGGCATGGGGCGCGGTAGCGGAGGGCGGTCGCTGGTGATATGCTGAAATGATGAACAAGCCGGCCAGCTTCATGTCCGTTGATGCCGGACCCGCTCGCTTCACCACCGCGGAGTTTCTGCGGATGTGCGAGGTCGGCGCGTTCGACGACATCAAGGTGGAACTCGTTAACGGAGAGCTGGAGCGCATGCCGCCACCGGGTAACGAGCATGGACGTAGGCAGATGATGGTCGGAATCCGGTTGTCGCGCATTATCGCAGAGGAGCTGTTGCGGGGTGAGGTCGGTATCGACCTTGGCAAAGATACCGTGCTCGGATGCGATGCTGCTATCTTGGTAGCGCCTGTTTCGGGCAATCGAATCTTGCGGCCAGAAGAGGTCGCGTTGGCGGTGGAGGCAGCCGAGACGACGGCCGCGCGCGACATGGGCATGAAGCGCTTGAAGTATGCCGATGCTGGTATCGCGCACTATTGGGTGATCGATGGTGCGCGCTCCGTCGTCCACGTCTGGAGCGAGCCGCTGAACGGAGATTATGCGCAAGTTGGCATCGTCCGCTTCGGCGAGCCGCTGGCGGTGCCGGGAACCGATCAGACGATCGTCATCGATTGAACACCCCGTCTGGCTTGGTCCGGACAGTTGCGCTAGCCTGACTTGAGCCAGTGCACCCGGGATTGGTTGCCATGAACGCCTCCGAGATGATCGTGCCGTACAAGCAGGTCCCCGTTCGCTTCACCGCGGACGAGTTCATGGAGCTTGTGCAGCATCCGCCGATCAATGGTTGGACCGGCAAGATCGAGCTGATCGAAGGGGAAATCGTCCGTATGTCGCCAGCGCATGTGCCGCATTGGAATGCGCAACGCTTGGCGATTCTCAACCTGCAGTCCGCTTTTGCATCGCTCGGCGATGAGTGGATCGTCGGAGGAGAGGCCCCGGTCCGCCTCGGCAACCTGACGGTGCGCGTGCCGGATGTCGCCGTGCTACGAGCCCCCGACCTGAAGGCAAGCGTTTTCGACCGCTCCGCCTTGTTCATGGTTGTGGAGGTGGCGGACACCAGCCTGCGCAACGATCTAGGCCGCAAATTGCGAGCTTATGCCGCGAGCATGGTTCCGCATTACTGGGTCATCGACCTGAAAGGGCGTCGCGTGCTCGTCCATGAACAGCCGGTCGATACGCGCTATCGGGAGGAGCGATCTTTCAGCTTTGGCGAGCCCATTCCGGTGCCGGGGACCGACCGCACCATCGTGATCGCGTGAGCGAGCGCGGACGCGTCGGCCCGGTCGCGCGGGCGCTCGGCTTCGCCGGGCTGCTGCCGCAGGCGGCGGCGGTGGTCTGGATGATTATGGGCGAGCCCGACGCCTGGCTGATCGTGACCGTCTACGCGCTGGTCATCCTTAGCTTTCTCGGCGGCATGTGGTGGGCTCTGGCGATGCGGGCTGGAGCTGCACAGCCGGTGCTGGTCGGGATTTCGGTTGTTCCGAGTCTCGCCGCTGCGGGGTTCGCAATCGCTGCTGCGGTGACATGGGATTCGGGTTGGGTGCTTGTAGCGATCGGCGTGGCGATCCTGCTGACGCTGCTTGTGGACCGATGGTTCGCACGCAACGGCATCGCACCCGAGGGTTGGATGGCGCTGCGCGTGCCGCTCTCGATAGGTCTCGGCGGATTGACGATCGTCGCTGGAGCGCTTGCCGGTTAGGCCGCCTTGCGCAGCTCGAGCCGACTCCAAATCTCCACCAGCGCGTCGGTCAGCTCGCGCATCATCTCGGCCGTATGCGCGGGTCCCGGGGTGAAGCGCAGCCGCTCGGTGCCGCGCGGTACGGTC